>NZ_NOIO01000020.1:0-126199 GCF_014596605.1 Pseudomonas sp. PSB11 | reverse complement strand
TAGGCCGCGATCCACTGGCGCAACGAAGAAAAATCAACATCGTGCCGATCCGCAACATCTCTAAGACCCGCATTACCGGAACAGTAATCCTGCACCGCCAACAGCTTCACTTGAACTGTGTACTTCCCCATGAAACACCCCATCGGTTGTGTCCAACCTTTGGGGTGCAGTCCACAGAGCGTGGGAACGATCGGATGCAGAGATTCAGACTTGCGCCTGAGCCCCTTCAAACCACGCCAGTTTCTCGCGCAGTTGCACCACTTCTCCCACGATTACCAGCGTCGGCGCATGCACTTCATGCTCCGCCACCAGCCGTGGCAGGTCCGCCAGGGTGCCGGTAAACACCCGCTGATTGACCGTAGTGCCCTGCTGGATCAACGCCGCCGGGGTATCCGCACCGCGACCATGCTTGATCAACTGCTCGCAGATACTCGGCAAGCCTACCAGTCCCATGTAGAACACCAGGGTCTGCGCCGGCGCGACCAGGTCGGCCCACGGTAGATCGGTGGAGCCGTCCTTCAGGTGACCGGTGATGAACCGCACCGACTGCGCGTAATCGCGGTGGGTCAGCGGAATCCCGGCATAAGCAGCACAACCGCTGGCCGCCGTGATGCCCGGTACGACCTGGAACGGGATGCCATGGGCCGCCAATTCTTCGATCTCTTCACCACCACGGCCGAAGATGAACGGATCGCCGCCCTTCAACCGCACCACACGCTTGCCTTGCTTCGCCAGGTCGACCAGTTGCTGGTTGATCTGGTCCTGCGGCACGGCGTGATCGGCGCGGCGCTTGCCGACATAGACGCGCTCGGCATCACGACGGCACAACTCGAGGATCGCCGGTGCCACCAAGCGGTCGTACAGCACCACGTCGGCTTGCTGCATCAGGCGCAAGGCGCGGAACGTCAGCAGGTCCGGATCACCGGGACCGGCGCCCACCAGATACACCTCACCGGTGGCCACCGGCGCCTCTCCAGCAATCTTCGCCTGCAGCAATCGCTCGGCTTCCCCGCCCTGCCCGGCCAATTGCCGGTCGGCAATCGGGCCCTGGAACACGTCTTCCCAGAACGCACGACGTTGCTGCACGTCCGGGAACAGCTTTTTCACCTGGTGCCGGAAACGCGCCGCCAGGCCAGCCAGTTGACCGTAGGTCGAAGGAATCCAGGTTTCGATCTTGGCGCGGATCAATCGCGCCAGCACCGGTGCGTCGCCACCGCTGGACACGGCAATGATCAGCGGCGAACGGTCGACAATGGCTGGGAAGATCACGCTGCACAAGGCCGGCGCGTCCACCACATTGACCGGCACGCAACGCCGATGGGCATCGGCGGACACTTGTGCATTGAGCGCTTCGTCGTCGGTGGCCGCAATGATCAGCTCGCAACCGTCCAGGTCCGCCTCGAGGTAACCGCGCGTCAGGCACTCGCCAGCGCTGGCGCTGACCAGCTCGCGCAGCTGGGTTTCGATTTCAGGTGCGACCACCCGCAGCAGCGCACCGGCATCGGCCAGCAGGCGGGATTTGCGCAAGGCAATTTCCCCCCCACCGACGACCAACACACGACTGCCGCGAAGGTTATGGAACAGCGGCAGATAGTTCATTTAGCCGATAACCTCAAGGCCACCCATGTACGGCTTGAGCACCTCAGGCACACGGATCGAACCGTCGGCCTGCTGGTAGTTTTCCAGCACCGCCACCAGGGTACGACCGACCGCCAGGCCGGAACCGTTCAGGGTGTGTACCAGTTCCGGCTTGCCGGTTTCCGGGTTACGGAAACGCGCTTGCATACGACGGGCCTGGAAATCGCCGCAGTTGGAGCACGAGGAGATTTCACGGTATTTGTCCTGGCTCGGAATCCACACTTCCAGGTCATAGGTCTTGACCGCGCTGAAGCCCATGTCGCCGGTGCAAAGGGCAATGGTGCGGTAAGGCAATTCCAGCAGTTGCAGGACTTTCTCGGCGTTGGCGGTCAGGCCTTCGAGCGCTTCCATCGAAGTCGACGGCTCGACGATCTGGACCATCTCGACCTTGTCGAACTGGTGCTGGCGGATCATGCCGCGGGTGTCGCGACCCGACGCACCGGCTTCACTGCGGAAGCACGGCGTGTGGGCAACGAACTTGATCGGCAGCAGTTTCGAATCGACGATTTCGCCGGCGACGATATTGGTCAGCGACACTTCGGCGGTCGGGATCAGGTAAAGGTCGGCTTCGCCTTCGCGCGCGATCTTGAACAGGTCTTCTTCAAACTTCGGCAGTTGACCGGTGCCTTGCAGCGCCGGAGCCTGGACCAGATAAGGCGTGTAGGCCTCTTCGTAGCCGTGCTCGGTAACGTGCAGGTTGATCATGAACTGCGCCAGGGCGCGGTGCAGGCGGGCGATCGGGCCGCGCAGCAGGGCGAAACGAGCGCCGGACAGCTTGGCGGCGGTCTCGAAGTCGAGCCAGCCGAATTTTTCGCCCAGGGCGACGTGGTCCTGTACCGGGAAATCGAACGCGGTCGGCGTGCCCCAGCGGCGCACTTCGACGTTGCCGTCTTCGTCGTCGCCAATCGGCACCGATTCGTGTGGCAAGTTGGGAATGCCGAGCACGATCGAGTCCAGTTCGGTCTGGATCGCGTCCAGTTCGGTTTTACCGGCACTCAACTCGCCCGCCATGCGCTCGACGTCGGCCATCAACGGGGCGATGTCTTCGCCGCGCTGCTTGGCCTGACCGATGGATTTGGAGCGCGCGTTACGTTCAGCCTGCAGTGCTTCGGTGCGGGTCTGGACGGTCTTGCGCTGTTCTTCCAGCGCTTCGATGCGCGCGACATCCAGGGTAAAGCCACGGGATGCCAGGCGGTCCGCTACGTCCTGAAGGTTGCTACGTAACAGTTTGGAATCGAGCATGTCGGTCTCTCGTTATCAAAGTTTGGTCAAGGACAGGCCAGCCCAGGTGGCGAGCAGCCCGCCGAATACGCTGATGGCAGCATAGCCCAGGGCTAGCGGCACCTGCCCGCTTTCCAGCAGGCGCACCGTATCCAGTGAAAAGGATGAAAAAGTCGTCAGCCCCCCGAGGAAGCCGATGATCAACCCGGCACGCACCTCGATGGGCACCTCCGGGCGTAGTAAAAACAGGCCGTATAAAACGCCGATCAGCAAACAGCCGACGATATTAACGGCCAGCGTCGCGGTATAGAAGTGCCGCGGCCAATTAGCGTTGATCCAGTTGCCCGTGGCAAAGCGTAACAAGGTGCCGGCTACACCGCCGGCGGAAACCGCAAGGATCAAGGGGAGCACTATTTTCTCCGCTGCCGGGGGCTTAATCGGTCGAGTTTCGCCAGGTGATTGAGCTTTTCGCCAATCTTCAGCTCCAGGCCACGGGGCACTGGCTGGTAAAACGGGATCGGGTCAAGTTCTTCCGGGAAATAGTCTTCTCCGGCAGCGTAGGCATCAGGTTCGTCATGGGCATAACGGTATTCGTCGCCATAACCGAGCTGCTTCATCAACTTGGTCGGCGCGTTGCGCAGGTGCAGCGGCACTTCCAGCGAGCCATGCTCGGCGGCGGCACGTAGTGCGGTCTTGAAGCCCATGTACACCGCGTTGCTTTTCGGCGCGCACGCCAGATAAGTAATGGCCTGCGCGACCGCCAGCTCGCCTTCGGGGCTGCCGAGGCGCTCCTGCACTTCCCACGCCGCCAGGCACAGGCTAAGCGCACGCGGGTCGGCATTGCCGATATCTTCGCTGGCCATGCGCACCACGCGCCGGGCCAGGTACAACGGATCGCAACCGCCATCGATCATGCGCGCGAACCAGTACAACGCGCCGTCGGGGTTGGAACCACGCACGGATTTGTGCAGCGCGGAGATCTGGTCGTAGAACGCTTCGCCACCCTTGTCGAAACGCCGGCGGGTATCACCGAGCAGGCTTTGCAGCAGATCGATGCCGATCTCGCTGTTGTCTTCGGCCAGGTCCGAGGCGTTTTCCAGCAGATTGAGCAGGCGTCGGCCATCGCCATCGGCGGCGGACAACAGCATCTGGAAGCCCTCATCGCTGAGGGTCAGGTTGCGCTTGCCCAGGCCACGCTCTTCGGTCAGCGCGCGGTGCACCAGTTTGCGCAAGGCGGCTTCGTCGAGGCTCTTGAGCACATAGACCCGTGCGCGCGACAGCAAGGCGTTGTTGAGTTCGAACGAGGGGTTTTCCGTGGTCGCGCCGATGAAAATCAGCGTGCCGTCTTCGACATACGGCAGGAACGCATCCTGCTGGGACTTGTTGAAGCGGTGCACTTCGTCGACGAACAGGATCGTGCGTCGGCCGTACCGCGCGGCCTGCTGCTTGGCGATTTCCACCGCCTGGCGAATCTCCTTCACGCCAGCGAGCACTGCCGACACCGTTTCGAAATGCGCCTCCGATACTTGCGCGAGCAAACGCGCCAGGGTGGTCTTGCCCACCCCTGGCGGCCCCCAGAAAATCATCGAATGCAGGGCACCCTGCTCCAGCGCTTCGCGCAAGGGCTTGCCGCGAGCGAGCACGTGTTCCTGACCGACGTACTCGTCCAGATTGGTCGCGCGCAAGCGGGCGGCCAGGGGCTGGGCGATCGGGGTGCTGCGGAACAGGTCCATCACGTACTTTTACAACCTCGCTATGAAAACAGCATCCCCTGTAGGAGCCGGCTTGCTGGCGATGGCATTTTGTCATTCAACATTAATGTCGACTGCCCCACCCATCGCCAGCAAGCCGGCTCCTACAAAGGGTTTCGCGTTTTATTCCTGGATTACATCGGCACCCTTGGGAATGTCGAACTTGAATTTCGATGCCGGGATCGGCTCGTTAGCCTTGACCCCGGTGAACAGGATATTGGTGCGCTGGCCGACACTGTCGATCAGTTGCATATCATTGACCAGGCCATTGCGGAACGACAGGCGCAGGCTGTCGAACAGGGTGTCCTTGGTCTTGGGCTTCAAAGTGAAGTCGATCACGCCGCCGGCTTCCTTGGCGCTGATATCGAAGCTCTGGCTGATCTTCGACACGTCACCGGACAGCAGCAGGGCTGGCGTCTGGGTCAGGCGTTGATCGAGGTTCTTGATGGTGGCCTGCTCCAGGTCCGGGTCCCACAGGGTGACCTTTTTACCGTCGGAGACCATCGTCTGCTCGGCAGGCGCATTGGTGTGCCAATAGAACAGGCCAGGGCGCTGCAGCGACATCTCGCCGGCGGTTTCCTGCAATTGGGTACCTGTGCCATCCAGGGTCAGCTGGGAGAAGCGCGCAGTCAGGGTCTGGGATTTTTCCAGCAATTGGGTCAGGCGTGCCACGTCCTTGTCATCGGCGTGGGCCGAGAGCGTGCTCAAAGCCAGTACCGGCAGCAACAGCATGCGGATCAGACGCATGGGAGTCCTCATAACATTCGTGGGAGTGCGGGCGGCGCCTTGGGGCGCCACCCCTTTTCAGTATCGGGTCAGTCGCGTACCGGGCCAGGGGCCAGGACTTCACGCGAACCGTTGGTGTTCATGGACGTCACGACCCCGGCCATTTCCATGGCTTCGATCATGCGCGCGGCGCGGTTGTAGCCGATCTTCAGCTTGCGCTGTACCGCGGAGATGGACGCGCGACGGCTTTCAAGGACGAACTGCACTGCTTCGTCATACAGCGCGTCGGCCTCGGGATCATCGCCGTCGCCGCCACCGCTGCTGCCTTCAAAGCCGCTGCCGGCCTCTTCGACACCGTTGAGGATGTCGTCGTTGTATTCCGGCGCGCCGCGCAGTTTCCAGGCCTCGACCACGCGGTGAACCTCATCGTCGGACACGAACGCGCCGTGAACCCGGATCGGCAGGCTGGTACCCGGTGGCATGTACAACATGTCACCGTGACCCAGCAATTGCTCGGCGCCACCCTGGTCGATGATGGTCCGCGAGTCGATCTTGCTCGACACCTGGAACGCCATGCGCGTGGGGATGTTGGCCTTGATCAGGCCGGTGATCACGTCCACCGACGGACGCTGGGTCGCAAGGATCAAGTGGATACCTGCCGCCCGCGCCTTCTGGGCGATACGCGCGATCAGCTCTTCGACCTTCTTGCCGACGATCATCATCATGTCGGCGAATTCGTCGACCACCACGACGATGGTCGGCAGTTTCTGCAACAGCGGCGCTTCGTCGTGGATGCTTTCGCGCTTGTACAACGGGTCGCTCAATGGCTCGCCGGCGTCCTGCGCCTCCTTGACCTTGGCGTTGAAGCCGGACAGGTTACGCACGCCCATCTTCGCCATCAGCTTGTAGCGCCGCTCCATCTCGGCGACGCTCCAGCGCAAGGCGTTGGCGGCGTCCTTCATATCGGTGACCACCGGGCACAGCAGGTGCGGAATACCTTCGTAGATCGACAGCTCGAGCATTTTCGGGTCGATCATGATCAGCTTGGCATCTTCCGGACCGGACTTGAACAGGATCGACAGGATCATCGCGTTCACCCCCACCGACTTACCGGAACCGGTCGTACCGGCCACCAGCAGGTGCGGCATCTTCGCCAGGTCGGTGATCACCGGCTTGCCACCGATGTCATGACCCAGGGCCAGGGTGACCGGGGACTTGAAGTTGTCGTACTCGGGGGTCGACAGCACTTCGGAGAAGCGCACGATCTGCCGGTCTTCGTTGGGAATCTCGATACCGACCGTGGTCTTGCCCGGAATCACTTCCACCACACGCACGCTGGTCACGGCCAGGGAACGCGCCAGGTCTTTCGCCAGGTTGGAGATACGGCTGACCTTGACCCCGGCCGCTGGCTGGATCTCGTAACGGGTAATCACCGGACCCGGATGGATCGAATCCACGGTGACTTCGACGCCGAATTCCTTGAGCTTGATTTCCAGCAGGTGGCCGACGGCCGCCAGGGATTCGGGCGAGTAATTGAGTTGTTTCTTTTCCGCCGGGTCGAGAATCGAGATCGGCGGCAAAGTGCCCTCCACAGCGCTGTCGACGAACAACGGCGCCTGCTTTTCTTTTTCCACGCGCTTGCTCGGCGCTGGCGGCTTGGGTGGCGCCGGGGCAATCACCGGTGGCACCTGCTTCTCGCGCTCGGACATGTGCTTGCTCAGGGCCTGCTCGCGCTCGATCAGGCGCTCCTTGACCTTGGCCTGTTCGCGCTTGTCGGTGACGGTTGGCGCGACCACGTCGTGCACGCGCTCATCGACTTCACGCAGCTGCGCCACCAGTTGCTTGCGCTCGGTACGGGCTGCCCACCAGCGATTGGCGGCACCCTGGAACAGCTCGAACAGGTCGAGGGTGATCTTGCCGGTAACGTCCATCACCTTGAACCATGACAGGTCGGTGAACACCGTGAGACCGAACAGGAACAAGGCGATGAACAGCAGCGTGCTGCCCTGGATGTTCAGCGCGTTCTTCGCCAGGTCGCCAAGGCTCTCGCCCAGCGCTCCCCCGGCGCCGGCCGGCAGACCGGTCGCGGCATGGAAATGGATGTGCGCCAGCGCGGCGCCCGACAGCACCAGGAACACCAGGCCGATCAGGCGCCAGGAGAACAGCCAGCCGCTCCACTCCCACGGCTCATGGCGTTGGCGGAAGATCTGATAGGCCTTGATCGCCAGCAATAACGGGAAGATATAGGCAAAGTAACCCAGCACCATGAACAGGATATCGGCGCTATAGGAACCCGCCGGGCCGCCGAAGTTTTGAACGTCCTCGATCTTGCTGTTATGGCTCCAGCCCGGATCGTCCTTGCCATAGGTCAGCAAGGCCATCATCAGGAACAGGCACAACGCACCGATGGCGATCAATGCACCTTCCTTGAGGCGGTAGTGCAGGTGCTGACGCCAGAGTGGAACAACTGTTTTGGGTGCTGCGGTGGATTTCTTCAAAACCTGTTTTTCCTGCGCCAATGGCGCGTCCATCTGTTGAATGACTATAAAACTGCCCAATCCAGGCAGGTAAAAAAGTTAACAGGCGTAACCGGGACTACTTTTAACACTGCGCATCGGTTTTCATAAACACGAAATGCGATGCCGATTTTGTTACAAACACTGTTATAGCCAGGCATTGTACGGGTTTGTACGTGCGATGCCATGCTGGCAACTCTTGGGTGTAGCATAGTCAACAGCACATTACGTGCGACTCAATTTGAGCACGCATTCTCTTTTGTGACAAAGGCTTATGAGGTGTTTTTATGAGCGTAGCGAAGCATTCCCGCCTGATCATCCTGGGATCCGGCCCCGCGGGTTACAGCGCAGCCGTGTATGCCGCTCGCGCCAACCTCAAGCCCGTTGTCATTACCGGCATACAGGCAGGTGGCCAGCTCACTACCACCGTGGAAGTCGATAACTGGCCAGGCGATGTCGAAGGCCTGACTGGCCCGGTCCTGATGGAACGCATGCAAAAACACGCCGAGCGCTTTGCCACCGAGATCATTTACGACCACATCCACACCGCCAAGTTGCAACAGCGCCCCTTCGAACTTATCGGTGACAGCGGCACTTATACCTGCGACGCACTGATTATCGCCACGGGCGCCTCGGCCCAGTATCTGGGGCTGCCTTCGGAAGAGACCTTTGCCGGCAAAGGGGTTTCAGCTTGCGCGACCTGCGACGGCTTCTTCTATCGCAACCAGGTGGTCGCGGTGGTGGGGGGCGGCAATACCGCCGTTGAAGAAGCGCTCTATCTGTCGAACATTGCCCGGGAAGTCCATTTGATTCACCGTCGCGACAAGTTGCGCTCGGAAAAGATTCTTCAGGACAAACTCTTTGAAAAAGCCGCCAAGGGCAATATTCGCCTGCACTGGAACCAGAATCTGGACGAGGTGCTGGGCGACGCCAGCGGCGTGACTGGCGCGCGCCTGCGCGACAGTCATACCGGCGCGATCACTGAGCTGCCCCTGACCGGCGTGTTCATCGCCATCGGCCACAAGCCCAATACCGACCTGTTCACGGGCCAACTGGAAATGCGTGATGGCTATCTGCTGGTCAACGGTGGCAGCGAAGGCAATGCGACGGCAACCGCCATTGAAGGGGTGTTTGCCGCGGGTGACGTCGCCGATCACGTCTATCGCCAGGCCGTCACCTCTGCTGGCGCCGGCTGCATGGCCGCCCTGGACGCGGAAAAATACCTCGACGACATTCCCACTGTTTGACGGCAAACTTCACGGCGGGCCTACGCCCGCCATCGCCCTCCCCTTCTGTAAGCCCTGATGCCATGCTGACCTGGTTACAACGCAACACCCTGACGTTCCCGGCCCTGGAAAAGGCCATGCGCGATCCCAATGGATTACTGGCGGCCGGTGGCGACTTGTCCGCCGATCGGCTGATCCAGGCCTACCGCCATGGTTGCTTCCCCTGGTTTTCCGAAGGCCAGCCGATCCTCTGGTGGTCGCCGGACCCTCGCACCGTGCTGTTTCCCGATGAACTGCACGTGTCCCGCAGCCTGAACAAACTGCTGCGCCAACAACGCTACCAAGTGACCTTCGACCAGGATTTTGCCGCGGTTATCCGTGCCTGCGCCGCTCCCCGGGAATATGCGGACGGCACCTGGATCACCGAAGCCATGCAGGACGCCTACATCGAACTGCACAAACGCGGCCATGCGCATTCGGTAGAGGTCTGGGACCAGGATGAACTGGTGGGCGGGCTGTATGGCCTGGCGATGGGCCAGCTGTTTTTCGGCGAATCCATGTTCAGCCTGGCCGATAACGCGTCGAAATTTGGCTTTGCCACACTGGTACGACATCTGAAAGACTCGGGTTTCGTGCTCATCGATTGCCAGATGCCCACCGATCATTTGCATAGCCTGGGTGCGCGAGCGATTCCGCGCCAGGTGTTTGCCGATTACCTGGCGCGGCATCTGGATCAGCCCAATCGTGCAACCTGGGTTTGCTGAGCGACTTTGGCTCGCGTGGCTTACACTTATCCAAAAGCTTTCCGAGGGTTGATCATGACCGAGTTGGCGCGTTTGAAGTTTTATGCCACTCAACCCCACTCCTGCAGCTATCTGCCCGAGGAGCAGGCCACCACCCTGTTTCTCGACCCTAGCCAGCCCATGGATGTGCACGTGTATGCAGATCTTTCCGAGATGGGTTTTCGGCGCAGTGGCGACCACCTGTATCGCCCTCATTGCCAGAATTGCAACGCGTGCGTACCGGCGCGCATTCCGGTAGGGCAATTCACGCCCAATCGTCAGCAAAAACGCATTTTCAAACGCAACGCCGACTTGCAAGTCCGCCCCGCCAAGCCAGGTTTCAGCGAAGAATATTTCGATCTTTATCAGCGCTACATCGAAGAACGCCATGCCGATGGCGACATGTACCCGCCCAGCCGCGATCAGTTCTCGACCTTCCTGGTTCGCGATCTGCCTTTTTCGCGGTTCTACGAATTTCGCCTCCAGGGTCGACTACTGGCGATCGCCGTCACCGACCTTCTGCCGAACGGTCTGTCGGCGGTCTACACCTTCTATGAGCCCGGCGAAGAGCGCCGCAGCCTGGGACGCTACGCGATACTGTGGCAAATCGCCGAAGCCCGGCGCCTGGGGCTGGACGCGGTTTACCTGGGCTACTGGATCAAGAACTGCAAAAAAATGAGCTACAAGACCCAGTATCGCCCCATCGAACTGCTGATAAACCAGCGCTGGGTCGTCCTGAACTAGAGCAAGCCCTAAACCCCTTGGCTTAAACACCATTTTTCGGGCACAATGCACGCCGCTTTTGCCTGGCGCAGTTGCACCGGGCCATTCATTGGACACCGAGGGCTTTACTGCATGTCGAAAGAAGACAGCTTCGAAATGGAAGGCACTGTCGTCGACACCCTGCCCAACACCATGTTTCGTGTGGAGTTGGAAAATGGGCACGTCGTAACCGCGCATATCTCCGGCAAGATGCGCAAGAACTACATTCGTATTCTTACCGGTGACAAAGTGCGCGTCGAGCTGACGCCCTATGACTTGAGCAAAGGGCGCATCACTTACCGCGCTCGCTAATCAGGTCAATACAAGACGCCCGGCTTATGCCGGGCGTTTTTGTTTGCCTGGGATGCTGATCGTTCCCACGCTCTGCGTGGGAATTCCTCAACGGACGCTCCGCGTTCGGCTTTGGATTTGGGACGCGGAGCGTCCCGGCTGCATTCCCACGCAGAGAGTGGGAACGATCATCATCAGCAGACAGCAAAAAGGCGCCTCTCGGCGCCTTTTTGTTTTTGCTTCTGAACGTCAGGCCATTTCAGCCGTGGTCTCGAAGTCGAAGGTCAGCTCGCCGTCCTTCAGATCGATATGAACCACGCCACCATGGTCGGCCAGTTCGCCAAACAGGATCTCTTCCGCCAGCGGACGCTTGATCTTGTCCTGGATCAAACGTGCCATTGGGCGAGCCCCCATAGCCGTGTCGTAGCCAGTTGCCGCCAGCCAGCCTCGTGCAGCGTCGGTCACTTCCAGCTGCACGCGCTTGTCTTCCAGCTGCGCCTGAAGCTCGGTAAGGAACTTGTCCACCACGCTCTTGATGACCTCATGGCTGAGGCGACCAAACTGGATGATGGTGTCCAGGCGGTTGCGGAACTCTGGCGTGAAGCTCTTCTTGATCACTTCCATCGCATCGGACGAGTGGTCCTGATGGGTGAAACCGATCGAAGCACGGGCTGCGGTTTCGGCACCGGCGTTGGTCGTCATGATGACGATCACGTTACGGAAATCCGCCTTGCGCCCGTTGTTATCGGTCAGCGTCCCGTGGTCCATGACCTGCAGCAGCAGGTTGAAGACTTCCGGATGCGCCTTTTCGATTTCATCGAGCAACAGCACGCAATGTGGCTGCTTGGTGATGGCTTCGGTCAGCAGACCGCCCTGGTCGAACCCGACATAGCCTGGAGGCGCACCGATCAGACGCGATACGGTGTGGCGCTCCATGTACTCGGACATGTCGAAACGAATCAGCTCGACCCCCAGCGCCTTGGCCAACTGCCGTGCCGCTTCGGTTTTACCGACACCGGTAGGCCCTGCGAACAGGAACGAACCCACAGGCTTGTCAGGCGACTTGAGGCCGGCACGGGACAGCTTGATCGCGGTCGCCAGCGAATCGATCGCCGCATCCTGGCCAAACACCGTCAGCTTCAGGTCACGCTCAAGATTACGCAGCAGCTCTTTATCGGAACTGGTGACGTGTTTTGGTGGAATCCGCGCGATTTTCGCGACGATGTCCTCGACTTGAGGCACTTCGATGCGTTTTACCCGTTTTTCCACCGGCTGCAGGCGCTGGAAGGCACCCGCCTCGTCGATGACGTCGATAGCCTTGTCCGGCATGTGCCGGTCATTGATGTAGCGCGAAGCCAGTTCGGCAGCGGCGCGCAGGGCCTCATCACTGTATTCGATATTGTGATGGGTCTCGAAACGCCCTTTCAGGCCGCGCAGGATACCGATGGTGTCTTCCACCGAAGGTTCCGACACGTCAACCTTCTGGAAGCGCCGAGCCAGTGCACGATCCTTCTCGAAGATCCCGCGGAATTCCTGGAACGTGGTCGAACCGATGCACCGGATATCACCGGACGACAGCAGCGGCTTGAGCAGGTTCGAGGCATCCATTACGCCACCGGACGCAGCACCCGCACCGATGATGGTGTGGATTTCGTCGATGAACAGGATCGCCTGCGGACGTTTTTTCAGCTCATTGAGCAACGCCTTGAAGCGCTTCTCGAAATCGCCGCGGTATTTGGTCCCGGCCAGCAATGCGCCCAGGTCCAGGGAGTAAACGACGCTATTGGCCAACAGGTCCGGCACCTGGTTGTCGACGATGCGCTTGGCCAGGCCTTCGGCAATCGCGGTTTTACCCACGCCTGCCTCGCCCACCAGTAACGGATTGTTCTTGCGACGACGCGCCAGGATCTGGGCGACGCGCTCGACTTCCAGCTCTCGGCCTACCAATGGATCAATTCGACCCTGGCGCGCGAGTTCATTAAGGTTGCTGGCATAAGCATCCAGTGGATTGCCTGAAGATGAAGACTCACCGCCCTCGTCGTCCTGCATATCTTGCTCACCCTCAGAGTGATCGCCGTGCCCTGGCACCTTGGAGATACCGTGGGCGATGTAGTTGACGACATCGATACGGGCAACGCTCTGCTGTTTCAGCAGGAACACTGCCTGACTCTCTTGCTCACTGAAGATCGCGACCAGCACGTTGGCGCCAGTCACTTCGCGTTTGCCCGAGCTCTGTACGTGAAACACAGCACGCTGCAGTACACGCTGGAAGCCCAGGGTTGGCTGGGTTTCACGATCCTCGTCATGCACGGGGATCAATGGCGTGGTGGAGTCGATGAACTCCTGCAGGTCATGCTTGAGTTTGTCGAGGTTCGCGCCGCACGCACGCAAAACGGTGGCGGCAGCCTCATTGTCCAATAGGGCCAGCAGGAGATGTTCGACGGTCATGAATTCATGACGCTTCGAACGAGCCTCCTTGAAGGCAAGATTGAGGGTGACTTCGAGCTCGCGGTTTAACATAGCTTCACCTCATACCCAAGTGGTCGGCGATTAACCGTCCTTCTCGATTTCACAGAGTAGCGGATGCTGGCTTTCCCTGGCGTACTGGTTGACCTGCATGGCCTTTGTCTCGGCGATGTCGCGGGTAAACACTCCACATACTGCCCGCCCTTCTGTATGGACGGCCAGCATGACCTTGGTCGCCAGCTCGCGATTCAGGTTAAAAAACACCTCGAGCACTTCGACGACGAAATCCATCGGTGTGTAGTCATCATTGAACAAAACCACCTTGTACATCGGCGGCGCCTGTAGAGCAGGCTTGGCCTCCTGAACAGCAATGCCTGCGGAATCGTCGTCGTGTTCCTCCGGGCGATCTTTCTGGAGAGTCGGGCGATCCTGATTGAATGTTAGTCGAATCTGGCTGATTGCATGCATGGAAAGAAAGGTTCGTCAGTTGTGCAAATACAGTGGTGGGGGCGGTCTTGGGCGATTTCAACTCCGACTGCCTGGTCACCTTGACTATCGGCAAAACGGTGTTACAACCAATAGAGCCCACAGTGGGTAAAAAAGGTCCGCGGAGTCAACTTTTTTCCTAAGAAGTGACTGCGGATGTACTGGATGATACTCCAGTGATGGAGTCTGTTGCAGAGGGAGTTGGTATGTCAGGCGACAAGAATGCAGCGTCGGCGAAAGGCACTGTAAAAGGCAAGGTCAAATGGTTCAACAATGCCAAGGGCTATGGATTCATCAACAAGGATGGCGACAGCGAAGACTTGTTCGCGCACTATTCCGCTATTCAGATGGACGGCTATAAAACCTTGAAAGCGGGGCAAGACGTGGTGTTCGATATCGTCCAGGGCCCCAAGGGCCTGCATGCCGTGAATATCGGCAACCCTGTGGATGCTTCGAAAGCCTCAACGCCTGCCACGCAACAGACCGTGACGGTTTAAACCGCACCGTCATCCAGTCATAAAAAACCGCCCGACTCAATCAATTGAATCGGGCGGTTTTTGTATGCCTGTCGTTTGCTTACATGTGCTTGATCAGGGCTTCACCGAACCCGGAAGACGACACCAGCGTCGCGCCTTCCATCAGGCGTTCGAAGTCATAGGTCACGGTCTTGGCCTTGATCGCGCCGTTGGTGCCCTTGATGATCAGGTCCGCCGCCTCGGTCCAGCCCAGGTGACGCAGCATCATTTCGGCCGAAAGGATCACTGAACCCGGGTTGACCTGGTCCTTGCCGGCATACTTCGGCGCGGTACCGTGGGTAGCTTCGAACATGGCCACGGTATCGGACAGGTTCGCGCCTGGCGCGATACCGATACCGCCCACTTCCGCCGCCAGGGCGTCGGAGAGGTAGTCACCGTTGAGGTTCAGCGTGGCGATCACATCGTATTCGGCTGGGCGCAGCAGGATCTGCTGGAGCATGGCGTCGGCAATGGCGTCCTTGACCACGACTTCGCGGCCGGTTTTCGGGTTCTTGAATTTCATCCACGGGCCGCCATCGAGCAGCTCGGCGCCGAATTCTTCCTTCGCCACCTCATAACCCCAGTCCTTGAAGGCACCTTCGGTGAACTTCATGATGTTGCCCTTGTGCACGATGGTCAGCGACTTGCGGTCGTTGTCCACCACGTATTGCAGGGCCTTGCGCACCAGGCGCTTGGTGCCTTCCTTGGAGACCGGCTTGATGCCGATGCCGCAGTCCTGGTCGAAACGGATCTTGGTGACGCCCATTTCTTCTTTCAGGAACTTGATGACTTTGGTGGCTTCGGGCGAGCCGGCCTTCCACTCGATACCGGCGTAGATGTCTTCGGAGTTCTCGCGGAAGATCACCATGTCGACGTCGCCAGGTTTTTTCACCGGACTTGGCACACCTTCGAACCACACCACCGGCCGCAGGCACACATACAGGTCCAACTGTTGGCGCAGGGCAACGTTGAGGGAGCGGATACCCCCGCCGACCGGCGTGGTCAGCGGGCCCTTGATGGAAACGACGTAGTCTTTCACGGCATCCAGGGTTTCCTGGGGCAGCCAGGTGTCCTGGTCGTAGACCTGTGTAGCCTTTTCGCCAGCATAGACTTCCATCCAGGAAATCTTGCGCTTGCCCCCGTAGGCCTTTTCCACGGCAGCATCGACAACCTTGATCATGACGGGGCTGACGTCGACGCCAATGCCGTCGCCTTCAATGAACGGGATGATCGGATTATCAGGAACATTGAGAGAATGGTCTGCATTGACGGTGATTTTGTCGCCGACGGCTGGAACCTGAATCTTCTTGTAACCCATGCTGAACTCCATTGATTGGATTGAACATCTGGCTTGGTTCGAGCGTAACCCAGTTAAATCGGCGCGCAAACCCTATGTTCCATCCATCTGCCGCAAAGCCACTCAACGCGCGACCTACAAGCCTGAAAGCAAAGGGAAAAACGCCAATCTCAAGGATGAATAATGACCATACGCCCTGCTCGTCCCTGCGACCTTTAGACCAATGGACGACAATAGATGTGTATGAACCATCGGCAGATTGCCAGCTACCTATGTATAATGCCGCCGCTGACTAAAGGGTCACGTCAGGCTGAACAGCTCTACGACGAGTGTTTGCGCCCGATGAGACGGCCTGCTACCGCAGCCTGTCTGCTTGACGCCCTACTGATGCACCCAACATCACAGCAACGAAATCTCGATATTCGGCTCATGGATGACTTTGAACGAACGCGCTTACCCGGCGCCCCTCGAGTTTCTGCGCACGCTTTAGCAAAGAAGAGAGAGTTAATCCGAATATGCCCACCCGCTCGAAGATCATCTATACCTTCACCGACGAAGCTCCCGCCCTCGCCACCTATTCACTGTTGCCTATCGTAGAGGCGTTCACCGCCTCGGCTGATATCGCCGTTGAAACCCGCGATATCTCTCTTGCAGGGCGCATCCTGGCCAGCTTCCCCGAGCAATTGGGCGACAAAGCCGTAGCCGACCACCTCGCCGAACTGGGCGCGCTGGCCGTTACGCCTGAAGCCAACATCATCAAGCTGCCGAACATCAGCGCCTCGGTTCCGCAACTGCAAGCCGCGATCAAGGAACTGCAAGCCCAGGGCTACGCCCTGCCGGACTACCCGGAAACTGTGACCTGCGACGCCGACAAAGACGCCAAGGCGCGCTACGACAAGGTCAAGGGCAGCGCCGTGAACCCGGTTCTGCGCGAAGGCAACTCCGACCGCCGCGCGCCACTGTCGGTAAAGAACTACGCACGCAAGCACCCGCACAAAATGGGCGCCTGGGCTGCGGATTCCAAGTCCCACGTTGCGCACATGAGCAGCGGCGATTTCTACGGTAGCGAAAAAGCCGCCCTGATCGACGCCCCTGGCGCGGTCAAGATCGAACTGATCGCCCAAGACGGCACCACCACCGTCCTGAAAGAAAAAACCAGCGTTCAGGCTGGCGAGATCCTCGACTGCGCCGTGATGAGCAAAAACGCCCTGCGCGCTTTCATCGCCGCTGAAATCGAAAGCGCCAAGGCACAAGGCGTGCTGCTGTCGGTTCACCTCAAAGCCACCATGATGAAGGTCTCCGACCCGATCATGTTCGGCCAGATCGTTGCCGAGTTCTACAAAGACGCCCTGGCCAAGCACGCCGACGTGCTGGCGCAGATCGGCTTCAACCTGAACAACGGCATCGGCGACCTGTACTCGCGCATCAAGGCCTTGCCTGCCGAGCAGCAAGCCGCCATCGAAGCGGACATCCAGGCGGTCTACGCCGTTCGTCCGTCGCTGGCCATGGTCAACTCCGACAAAGGCATCACCAACCTGCACGTACCGAGCGACGTCATCGTCGACGCCTCGATGCCGGCGATGATCCGTGACTCCGGCAAGATGTGGGGCACCGACGGCCAACTGCACGACACCAAGGCGGTGATCCCGGATCGCTGCTACGCCACCATCTACCAGGCAGTAATTGAAGACTGCAAGGCCAATGGCGCCTTCGATCCAACCACCATGGGCAGCGTGCCGAACGTTGGCCTGATGGCGAAAAAAGCCGAAGAGTACGGCTCGCACGACAAGACTTTCCAGATCAAGACCAACGGCGTTGTCCGCGTGACCGACACCAATGGCACCCTGCTGCTGGAACAGTCGGTTGAAGCCGGCGACATCTTCCGCATGTGCCAGACCAAAGACGCGCCGATCCAGGACTGGGTCAAGCTGGCCGTCAACCGTGCCCGCGCAAGCAGCACGCCAGCCATCTTCTGGCTGGACCCGATGCGTGCCCACGACGGCGTGGTGATCGAGAAAGTCCAGGCTTACCTGAAGGATCACGACACTGCCGGCCTGGACATCCAGATCATGGCACCTGTCGACGCGATGAAGTTCACCCTGCAACGCACTCGCGCAGGCAAAGACACCATCTCGGTAACCGGCAACGTATTGCGCGACTACCTGACTGACCTGTTCCCGATCATGGAACTGGGCACCAGCGCCAAGATGCTGTCGATCGTTCCGCTGATGAATGGCGGCGGCCTGTTCGAAACCGGCGCTGGCGGTTCGGCTCCGAAGCACGTGCAACAACTGCTGGAAGAAAACTTCCTGCGTTGGGATTCCCTGGGCGAGTTCCTGGCCCTGGCCGCTTCCCTTGAGCACCTGGGCGTGACCTACAACAACCCCAAGGCGCTGGTTCTGGCCAAGACCCTGGATCAGGCCACTGGCCAGTTCCTGGACAACAACAAGTCGCCATCGCGCAAAGTCGGCAACATCGACAACCGCGGCAGCCACTTCTACCTGGCGCTGTACTGGGCTCAAGCCCTGGCCGCCCAGTCCGAAGACACTGCACTGCAAGCGCAGTTTGCGACCCTGGCCAAGACCCTGACCGAGAACGAGGCAACCATCGTTGCCGAACTCAACGCCGTACAGGGCAAGCCAGTGGACATCGGCGGTTACTACCACGCCGATGCCGAGCTGATCAGCAAGGCCATGCGCCCGAGCAACACCTTCAACGCCGCGATCGCTGCGCTGGTTTAAGGTTGTAAGGGAGCATCACAAACCCCGGCCATGTGCCGGGGTTTGTGTTTTCAGCCATCACACAAATCAAATGTGGGAGCGGGCTTGCTCGCGAATGCGGTTTATCATTCAACATCTCTGTTGACTGGCCCACCGCTTTCGCGAGCAAGCCCGCTCCCACATTTGACCGGGTTTCAACATTCAAAACCGAGGGAAATTCATGGACTGGCAACCCCACATCACCGTCGCCACCATCGTCGAAGACAACGACCGCTTCCTGATGGTCGAAGAACTCAAGCACGGACGCGTGGTGCTCAACCAGCCCGCCGGACACCTGGACCCGAACGAAACCCTGACCGAGGCCGCCGTGCGCGAAACCCTCGAGGAAACCGGCTGGGACGTCGAACCCACCGGCGTACTGGGAATCTATCTCTATACCGCCCCAAGCAACGGCGTGACCTACCAGCGGGTCTGCTTTATCGCCAAACCGCTGAAACATCACCCCGAGTATCAACTGGACGAGGGCATCGTCGGCGCCAAGTGGTTGACCCGCGAGGAATTAATCGGTCGGCGCGACAACTGGCGCAGCGAGCTGATCATGCGTTGCATCGACGATTATCTGGACGGCAAACACTTCGGCCTGGAATTGATCCGCCCTTCTCTTTAGCCTTGCGGGCTGGAGCCTGTTAGAATCGCGTCCTTTTTCAAGACACTCATTGAATCCCTATGCGTGATCCAGCCCCTTCTGACACACAAAAGAAGCGCGTCATTGTCGGCATGTCCGGCGGCGTGGACTCTTCCGTTTCCGCCCTCCTGCTGATCGAGCAGGGCTATGAGGTGGAAGGCCTGTTCATGAAGAACTGGGAAGAAGACGACGGAACCGAGTACTGCACCGCCATGGACGACCTGGCGGACGCCCAGGCCGTGTGCGACAAGATTGGCATCAAGCTGCACACCGCCAACTTCGCCGCCGAGTACTGGGACAACGTGTTCGAGCACTTCCTGGCCGAATACAAGGCCGGTCGTACGCCAAACCCGGACATCCTGTGCAACCGCGAGATCAAGTTCAAGGCGTTCCTCGACTACGCCATGATGCTCGGTGCCGACCTGATCGCCACCGGCCACTACGTGCGTCGCCGCGACATCGACGGCCGCACCGAACTGCTCAAGGGCCTGGACCCGAACAAGGACCAGAGCTACTTCCTGCACGCCGTCGGCGGCGAACAGATCGCCAAGACCCTGTTCCCGGTCGGCGAACTGGAAAAACCGCAGGTTCGGGCCATTGCCGAGAAATATGAGCTGGCGACCGCGAAAAAGAAGGATTCCACCGGGATCTGCTTTATCGGTGAGCGCCGCTTCAGCGACTTTCTCAAGCAATACCTGCCAGCCCAGCCCGGCAAGATCAAGACCACCGCCGGCAAGGTCATCGGCAGCCATCACGGCCTGATGTATCACACCATTGGCCAGCGCCAGGGCCTGGGCATCGGCGGCAAAAAAGATGCCGGAGAAGAGCCGTGGTATGTGCTGAGCAAAGACCTCAAATGCAACGAGCTGATCGTTGGCCAGGGTAACAACCATCCGTCCCTGTTCTCCCGCGCCCTGCTCGCTTCGGATATCTATTGGGTCAACCCGATCGACCTGAGCCAGCCGCGCAAGCTGACCGCCAAGGTCCGTTATCGCCAGAGCGACCAGCCCTGCACCCTGGAGAAGACCGCCGCCGGTTACCGCGCCACCTTCGATGACCCGCAACGCGCGGTCACCCCGGGTCAGTCCGTGGTGTTCTACGACGGCGAGATTTGCCTCGGCGGCGGCGTGATCGAAGTGGCAGAGCCCTGGACAAGCGAGAGCACCAGCAAGGGCCAGGCTCAATGACCCCCACTCAGGAGCAACTGACGGCACTGGGCGGGGTATTCCTCGCCGCCGTGCTCGTGGACAGGATCGCCAAGACCGGCCAGACCAACGAGGCCGGCCTGACCTGCATGCTCGGCAGCCTGCTGATTCGCGACCCCAAGGACACCCTGGAAGTCTACGGTGGCGACGACATCAACCTGCGCGAAGGCTATCGCGCATTGATCGGCGCCCTCGAACGCGACCCGAGCGCCCTGCAGCGCGAACCGCTGCGTTATGCCCTGGCCATGCTGGGCCTGGAGCGTCAACTGGCCAAGCGCGAGGACATGCTGGACGTGATCGGCAAACGCCTGCCGCAGATCCAGTCCCAGGTCGAACATTTCGGCCCGGCCCACGAAAACGTGATCGCCGCGTGCGGCGCGCTGTACCAGGATACCCTGAGCACCCTGCGCCAACGCATCCAGGTGCACGGTGACATGCGCAACCTGCAGCAACCGAGCAACGCCTCGAAAATTCGCGCCCTGTTGCTGGCCGGCATTCGTTCGGCACGCCTGTGGCGGCAATTGGGTGGTCATCGCTGGCAGCTGGTGATCAGCCGACGCAAATTGCTCAAAGAGCTTTACCCATTGATGCGTAACGAATAACCCGCATCGACAGCACTGAACTTAGCAATACGCGTAATACGCCGGTCAGTTGGCGACGGACCGGCGGATTTTTTCATGTATGATACGCGCCCCATTTCGTTGCCCGACTGTCCGAGAACACCCCATGCAGCTCTCTTCGCTCACTGCGGTTTCCCCTGTTGACGGCCGCTACGCCGGCAAAACCCAGGCCCTGCGCCCAATTTTCAGCGAGTACGGCCTGATCCGTGCCCGTGTCCTGGTTGAAGTGCGCTGGCTCCAGCGCCTGGCCGCTCACCCTGCCATCAGCGAAGTGCCGGCGTTCTCCGCCGAAGCCAACGCGGTATTGAACACCCTGGCGGAAAACTTCTCCCTGGAGCACGCCGAGCGTGTCAAAGAGATCGAGCGCACCACCAACCACGACGTAAAAGCCATCGAATACCTGCTCAAGGAGCAGGCGGCCAAGCTGCCGGAACTGGCCGCTGTCAGCGAGTTCATCCACTTCGCCTGCACCAGCGAGGACATCAACAACCTGTCCCATGCCCTGATGCTGCGCGAAGGCCGTGATGACGTGATGCTGCCGCTGATGCGCCAGACCGCCGAAGCCATCCGCGAACTGGCCATCCGCTTCGCCGACGTGCCGATGCTGTCGCGCACCCACGGCCAACCGGCTTCGCCAACCACCCTGGGCAAAGAGCTGGCAAACGTGGTTTACCGCCTGGAGCGCCAGATCGCCCAGGTCGCCGCCGTTCCGCTGCTGGGCAAGATCAACGGCGCTGTCGGCAACTACAACGCTCACCTGTCGGCCTACCCTGAGATCGACTGGGAAGCCAATGCCCGCGCCTTCATCGAAGACGAACTGGGCCTGGGCTTCAACCCGTACACCACGCAGATCGAGCCGCACGACTACATCGCCGAGCTGTTCGACGCGATCGCGCGCTTCAACACCATCCTGATCGACTTCGACCGTGATATCTGGGGCTACATCTCCCTGGGTTATTTCAAGCAGCGCACCATCGCTGGCGAAATCGGCTCGTCGACCATGCCGCACAAGGTCAACCCGATCGACTTCGAAAACTCCGAAGGCAACCTGGGTATCGCCAACGCACTGTTCCAGCACCTGGCGAGCAAACTGCCAATCTCCCGCTGGCAGCGCGACCTGACTGACTCCACCGTACTGCGCAACCTCGGTGTCGGCTTCGCCCACAGCGTGATCGCGTACGAAGCCAGCCTCAAGGGCATCAGCAAGCTGGAGCTCAACGAGCAGAAGATTGCCGCCGACCTGGACGCTTGCTGGGAAGTATTGGCCGAGCCAATCCAGACCGTAATGCGTCGCTACAACATCGAAAACCCGTACGAAAAGCTGAAAGAATTGACCCGCGGCAAGGGCATCAGCCCTGAGGCGCTGCAAACTTTCATCGACGGCCTGGACATGCCAGCCGCCGCCAAGGCCGAGCTGAAACTGCTCACCCCGGCGAACTACATCGGTAACGCTGTAGCGCAAGCCAAACGCATCTGATCGACCGCTGGACCCTTTTAAGACGCCCGGCCGCGCCGGGCGTTTTTATTCCCGTATGAAAAGTGCTTTTTTTCAATAGGTTACACATGAATCCTGACATTCCTCTTCAACTTCTGGGCGGCATCACGGCACGCGAGTTCCTGCGCGACTACTGGCAGAAAAAACCGCTGTTGATCCGTCAGGCGATTCCTGATTTCGAAAGCCCGATCGATGCCGACGAACTGGCCGGCCTGGCGCTGGAAGAAGAAGTCGAATCGCGCCTGATCATCGAGAACGGCGAGCGCCCATGGGAATTGCGTCGCGGCCCCTTTGCCGAAGACGAGTTCAGCAAGTTGCCGGAGCGCGACTGGACCCTGCTGGTGCAGGCCGTCGACCAGTTCGTGCCGGAAGTCAGCGAACTGCTGGAAAACTTCCGCTTCCTGCCGAGCTGGCGCATCGATGACGTGATGATCAGCTTCGCCGCCCCCGGTGGCAGCGTCGGCCCGCACTTCGATAACTACGACGTGTTCCTGCTGCAAGGCCACGGCAAGCGCAACTGGAAAATCGGCCAGATGTGCAACACCGAAAGCCCGCTGCTGCAACACGCGGACCTGCGCATCCTCGCCGACTTCGAGGCCACCGATGAATGGGTGCTGGAACCGGGCGACATGCTCTACCTGCCGCCACGCCTGGCCCACTGTGGCGTGGCGGTCGATGACTGCCTGACCTACTCCGTAGGCTTCCGCGCACCGAGCGCCGCTGAAGTGCTGACCCACTTCACCGACTTCCTCAGCCAGTTCCTGTCGGACGAAGAGCGCTACACCGACGCCGACGCCGTGCCGGCGATCGATCCGCACCAGATCCAGCATGACGCCCTCGATCGCCTGAAAAGCCTGCTGGCCGAGCACATGAGCGACGAGCGCCTGCTGCTGACCTGGTTCGGCCAGTTCATGACCGAACCCCGTTATCCGGAACTGGTGGTCGGCCCTGAAGACCTCGAGGAAGAAGACGTTCTCGGCGCGCTGGAGCAAGGCGCCGTACTGATCCGCAACCCTAGCGCGCGCCTGGCGTGGTCGGAAGTCGATGACGACCTGTTGCTGTTTGCCAGCGGCCAGAGCCGCTACCTGCCGGGCAAACTGCGCGAACTGCTGAAAATGATCTGCGCCGCCGATGCGCTGCACGTCGACAACCTCGGTGACTGGTTGACCGACGAAGATGGCCGCGGCCTGCTGTGCGAACTGGTCAAGCAAGGAAGCCTGGGGTTTGCCGATGAATAAGATTCACGTACGTGTCGCAGATTGGCAAAAGGACAACGCCGAGATCCGGCGCATTCGTGAAGCGGTATTCGTCGCCGAGCAATCCGTTCCACCCGAGCTGGAATGGGATGCCGACGATGTCACAGCCGTGCATTTCCTTGCCCTCGAAGGCGACTTTCCGGTCGGCACCGCCCGCCTGCTGCCTGACGGTCACGTCGGCCGGGTGTCGGTACTCAAGGACTGGCGCGGCCTGAAGGTCGGCGATGCGCTGATGCACGCGGTGATCGACGAAGCCGAAGAGCGCGGGCTGAAGCAGCAGATGCTCAGCGCCCAGGTGCAAGCCACGGCGTTCTATGAGCGCCTGGGCTTTCACATGGTCAGCGAGGAGTTCCTGGAAGCAGGGATTCCGCATGTGGACATGGTCCGTCACTCGAGCTGATACCTTGTGGTGAGGGGATTTATCCCCGTCCGGCTGCGCAGCAGTCGCAATCACTGTGCATGCGGTAAACCTGAAGGACAGCGGTTGCAGATTCAGGGCTGCTACGCACCCCAACGGGGATAAATCCCCTCGCCACAAAGGCCTAGAAGCCCACCACAAAACGCCCTGGCATCATACGATGCCGGGGCGTTTTGCTGTCTACGATTCAACTTGCCCCCTCCCAGGCCGACAAACTGGCAATATCAAGACCTTTGATTGCGGAGATAACGGATATGTCCCTACGCACCCTGCTCACCACACTGCTGGTGACCTGCAGTTTTTCGCTCATGGCGGCCACCGAAATCGTGCCGCTGAACTACCACACAAGCGCGGACATGTTGCCGGTTGCGCAGGATTTCATCGGCAAGGATGGTCAAGTCAGCGCTTACGGTAATCAACTTATCGTCAATGCCGATCAACGCAAGATCGACGAACTTAAAGCTTTATTGAGCCAACTCGATACGGCGCCCAAACGCTTGCTGATCACGGTCGATACGAACGAAAACAACGTCCAGGGCGATCAGGGTTATCGGGTGAACGGCGCCAAGCCGAGCCAGACCCGAATCATCAGCCATAGCACTGCCAGTCGCGAGGGTGGCATCCAGCAAATCCAGGCCACCGACGGCATGCCGGCGCTGATCCAGGTCGGCCAGAGCGTGCCGCTGACCAGCACCCAGGTCGATTCCTACGGCGACCTGCGCAGCCAGACCGAATACCGCAATGTCACCCAGGGCTTTTACGTCACCGCCAACGTCACCGGCGAGATCGTTCACCTTTCGATCAGTACCAACCGTGACCGCCTGAGCCAGGAACGTCCCGATGTAGTGAATGTGCAAAGCACCGACACAACCGTCACCGGCCGCCTGGGGGAATGGATCCTGCTGGCTGGCGTGAATCGCCAGACACAGGCCGACAAACAGGGCATGGCCCGCAGCTACGGGACCCAGGGGCGCGATGACATGACCCTGCGGGTGAAAGTCGATACTTTGGACCAAGACACCAAAAACTGACTGGCAGGTCGTATTAGACCAAAGATGTAGTGCCTGAAAAAAAGCACTACAAAACGTTTGACGAGTCAAAAAAGCAAAGGCATGATGGCCTCGCTCCCGCTAATCAGGGGCCCTGGCAAGGGCCTTCGAGGCGATGTTCGCACCTACACCGCGAACCGCTTCGTGTCTGTACCGCCCACAAGGTGTGTTTGACGAGGTTGCCGACTGGAACGAAGTTGTCCCGAGGGACGGAAGCGTAATTAGGTAATCCGGCACCACACTGATGTTCGTACCAAGGCCCACGACGCCCGAATGCGCCCGCAGTTCGCCTTTACCTGCTCACTTCCCCTCGAGCCCATCGTTCATTCCGTCGCCACCCCCGCCGAACCCGACTTGACCACCTAGGCTTCTGGTCAGCGAGCGCAGGAATTTTCCACCGCAGAACAACTTTTCATAAAGACGCGACGAGGTTTATCTCCCATGGCACTGACACGCGAACAGCAAATTGCAGCCCTCGAAAAAGACTGGGCTGAAAACCCGCGCTGGAAAGGCGTGACACGCACTTACTCCGCTGCTGACGTCGTCCGCCTGCGTGGCTCGGTTCAACCTGAGCACACCTTTGCAAAAATGGGCGCCGAGAAGCTGTGGAACCTGGTTACCCAGGGTGCCAAGCCAGCCTTCCGTCCTGAGAAAGATTTCGTCAACTGCATGGGCGCCCTGACCGGCGGCCAGGCTGTACAACAAGTCAAAGCCGGTATCCAGGCGATCTACCTGTCGGGCTGGCAAGTGGCTGCGGACAACAACTCCGCCGAATCGATGTACCCTGACCAGTCGCTGTACCCGGTGGACTCGGTTCCAACCGTGGTCAAGCGCATCAACAACGCGTTCCGTCGTGCCGACCAGATCCAGTGGAAAGCCGGCAAGAACCCGGGCGACGAAGGCTACATCGACTACTTCGCGCCAATCGTGGCTGACGCCGAAGCCGGTTTCGGCGGCGTACTGAACGCCTACGAGCTGATGAAGAGCATGATCGAGGCAGGCGCCGCCGGCGTTCACTTCGAAGACCAGCTGGCTTCCGTGAAAAAATGCGGCCACATGGGCGGCAAGGTACTGGTTCCGACCCAGGAAGCCGTACAGAAGCTGACCGCTGCCCGCCTGGCAGCCGACGTTGCCGGCACGCCGACCATCATCCTGGCCCGTACCGACGCTAACGCCGCCGACCTGCTGACTTCCGACTGCGACCCGTACGACCAGCCGTTCGTAACTGGCGAACGCACCCAGGAAGGCTTCTACAAAGTGCGCGCCGGCCTGGACCAGGCCATCGCTCGCGGCCTGGCCTACGCACCGTACGCCGACCTGATCTGGTGCGAAACCGCCAAGCCAGACCTGGAAGAAGCTCGTCGCTTCGCTGAAGCGATCAAGAAGGAATACCCGGACCAACTGCTGTCGTACAACTGCTCGCCTTCCTTCAACTGGAAGAAAAACCTGGACGACGCGACCATCGCCAAGTTCCAGCGAGAACTGTCCGCCATGGGTTACAAGCACCAGTTCATCACCCTGGCCGGCATTCACAACATGTGGCACAGCATGTTCAACCTGGCGCACGACTACGCCCGCAACGACATGACTGCCTACGTGAAGCTGCAGGAGCAGGAATTCGCCGACGCCGCCAAGGGCTACACCTTCGTGGCTCACCAGCAGGAAGTGGGCACCGGCTACTTCGACGACATGACCACCGTGATCCAGGGTGGCTCGTCGTCGGTGACCGCACTGACCGGTTCGACCGAAGAAGAACAGTTCCACTGATCTGCTTCGCTTGAGACATCAGCCGCTGCGGGCTCTATAGAAAGCAAACCGTAGCGCTGCACACCTGACGCCCCGACTGGTTCGGGGCGTTTTTTTTTGCGCGCGATCCAACAAATACTCCAAAACCCTGTAGGAGCTGACGAGTGAAACGAGGCTGCGATCTTTTGATCTTGCTGCTAAAAAAATCAAAAGATCGTAGCCTTGCTTCACTCGTCAGCTCCTACAGTTACGCGCAATAAAGACAACTTCCCAACCATAAATCCCATAAACAGTTTTCAAACAATATTGATTATCATTTAGCCAAAACTATGTTCGTTACATTCCCTACAAAACATATTTCCCAAAAAGCCGGCTAATGCCCGCAACGCAAGGGCTACGGCGCTTTTGCCGCTCGCTATGTCCTTATTCCTATAAATAATTTCGCTATAGGAATTTTACTTGCTGGGTGTTTAGCCATAAAATCAGCGGGATTGATTGCTGCGACATATCGTCACTGCGTTGTTACCTTTTCAAGCTCAGAGACCTTTGCTCTCTGTTAAGGATTACCAGCATGCCCGAAGCGACAGGACTCATGGCCCACAACTGGGGCTTTGCCATTTTCCTTCTAGGCGTCGTCGGCCTCTGTGCCTTCATGCTGGGCGTCTCCAGCCTCCTTGGGTCAAAAGCCTGGGGCCGCAGCAAAAACGAACCGTTCGAGTCCGGCATGCTACCTACAGGTGGCGCCCGCTTGCGGCTCTCAGCCAAATTCTATCTGGTCGCGATGCTGTTCGTGATCTTCGATATCGAAGCCCTCTTTCTCTTTGCATGGTCTGTGTCCGTCCGCGAAAGCGGCTGGACCGGATTCGTCGAAGCTCTCGTTTTCATAGCAATTCTGTTGGCAGGTCTTGTCTACCTATTCCGAGTGGGCGCCCTTGACTGGGCTCCGGAAGCTCGGCGCAAGCGGCAAGCGAAGCTGAAACAATGAGGCTTTGGCAATGCAATACAATCTCACCAGGATCGACCCCGATGCTCCTAACGAGCAGTATCCGATCGGCCAGCGGGAAACCGTTTCCGATCCGTTAGAAGATCAAGTCCACAAAAACATTTTCATGGGCAAGCTCGAAGACGTGCTTAACGGCACGATCAACTGGGGGCGCAAGAACTCCCTGTGGCCGTATAACTTCGGTCTTTCGTGCTGCTACGTGGAAATGACCACCGCCTTCACGGCGCCCCACGACATCGCGCGCTTCGGCGCCGAAGTTATCCGGGCATCGCCGCGCCAGGCGGATTTCATGGTTATCGCCGGTACCTGCTTCATCAAGATGGCGCCGATCATTCAGCGTCTCTACGAGCAAATGCTCGAGCCTAAATGGGTCATCTCCATGGGTTCGTGCGCCAACTCCGGTGGCATGTACGACATCTACTCCGTCGTTCAAGGGGTGGACAAGTTCCTGCCCGTGGACGTCTACGTGCCTGGCTGCCCGCCCCGCCCTGAAGCTTTCCTGCAAGGCCTGATGCTGCTGCAGGAGTCGATTGGCCAGGAGCGTCGCCCACTTTCCTGGGTCGTTGGCGATCAAGGCGTGTATCGCGCCGAGATGCCGTCCGAAAAGGAAAAGCGCCGCGAACAGCGTATTCAGGTAACCAACCTGCGCAGCCCCGACGAAGTCTGATCCAGTTCTGCTGTTTCAAAGAAACGAAAAACTGGCTTCATTCTTTACGTTGACCGAAAGCGATAAATAACCATGACTACAGGCAGTGCTCTGTACATCCCGCCTTATAAGGCAGACGACCAGGATGTGGTCGTCGAACTGAACAATCGTTTTGGCCCGGAGGCGTTCACCGCCCAGCCTACCCGCACCGGCATGCCGGTGCTTTGGGTTGCCCGCGCCAAGCTGGTCGAAGTCCTGACCTTCCTGCGCAACCTGCCCAAGCCGTACGTCATGCTCTATGACCTGCACGGCGTGGACGAGCGCCTGCGCACCAAGCGTCAAGGGCTGCCGAACGGCGTCGACTTCTCCGTGTTCTATCACTTGATGTCGATCGAGCGTAATAGTGACGTAATGATCAAGGTCGCCTTGTCCGAGAGCGACCTCAGCTTACCGACCGTCACCAGCATCTGGCCCAACGCCAACTGGTACGAGCGTGAAGTCTGGGACATGTACGGCATCGACTTCAAAGGCCACCCGCACCTGTCGCGCATCATGATGCCGCCGACCTGGGAAGGTCACCCGCTGCGCAAGGACTTCCCGGCCCGTGCCACCGAGTTCGACCCGTTCAGCCTGACCCTGGCCAAGCAACAGCTCGAGGAAGAAGCCGCGCGCTTCAAACCGGAAGACTGGGGCATGAAGCGTTCCGGCCCGAACGAGGACTACATGTTCCTCAACCTGGGTCCCAACCACCCTTCGGCGCACGGTGCGTTCCGCATCATCCTGCAGCTGGACGGCGAAGAGATCGTCGACTGCGTTCCGGACATCGGCTACCACCACCGTGGCGCCGAGAAGATGGCCGAGCGTCAGTCCTGGCACAGCTTCATCCCGTACACCGACCGTATCGACTACCTCGGCGGCGTGATGAACAACCTGCCGTACGTGCTCTCGGTCGAGAAGCTGGCCGGCATCAAGGTACCTGAGAAGGTCGACGTCATCCGCATCATGATGGCCGAGTTCTTCCGGATCACCAGCCACCTGCTGTTCCTGGGTACCTACATCCAGGACGTTGGCGCCATGACCCCGGTGTTCTTCACCTTCACCGACCGCCAGAAGGCGTACACGGTGATCGAAGCCATTACCGGTTTCCGCCTGCACCCGGCCTGGTACCGCATCGGTGGCGTCGCCCACGACCTGCCGCGTGGCTGGGAAAAACTGGTCAAGGATTTCGTCGAGTGGATGCCCAAGCGCCTGGACGAATACCAGAAAGCCGCACTGGACAACAGCATCCTGCGTGGCCGGACCATCGGCGTCGCCGACTACAACACCAAGCAAGCCCTGGAATGGGGCGTCACCGGTGCCGGCCTGCGTGCCACCGGTTGCGACTTCGACCTGCGTAAGGCGCGCCCGTACTCGGGCTACGAAAACTTCGAGTTCGAAGTGCCGCTGGCGGCCAATGGCGATGCCTACGACCGTTGCATCGTGCGCGTGGAAGAAATGCGCCAGAGCATCAAGATCATCGACCAGTGCCTGCGCAACATGCCGGAAGGCCCGTACAAGGCGGATCACCCGCTGACCACGCCGCCGCCGAAAGAGCGCACGCTGCAGCACATCGAGACCTTGATCACGCACTTCCTGCAAGTTTCGTGGGGCCCGGTCATGCCGGCCAACGAATCCTTCCAGATGATCGAAGCGACCAAGGGCATCAACAGTTATTACCTGACGAGCGATGGCGGCACCATGAGCTACCGCACCCGGATTCGTACCCCAAGCTTCCCGCACCTGCAGCAGATCCCTTCGGTGATCAAAGGCAGCATGGTCGCGGACTTGATCGCGTACCTGGGTAGTATCGATTTCGTTATGGCCGACGTGGACCGCTAAGCATGAACAGCACGCTTATCCAGACAGACCGTTTCACCTTGAGTGAAACCGAGCGCTCGGCCATCGAGCACGAGTTGCATCACTACGAAGACCCGCGCGCGGCGTCGATCGAAGCCCTGAAGATCGTCCAGAAGGAACGTGGCTGGGTGCCGGACGGCGCCTTGTACGCCATCGGCGAGATCCTCGGCATCCCGGCCAGCGACGTTGAAGGCGTGGCAACGTTCTACAGCCAGATCTTCCGTCAGCCAGTGGGCCGTCACATCATTCGCGTCTGCGACAGCATGGTCTGCTACATCGGCGGCCACGAGTCGGTGGTCAGCGAAATCCAGAGCAAACTCGGCATCGGCCTGGGTCAAACCACCACCGACGGCCGTTTCACCCTGCTGCCGGTCTGCTGCCTCGGCAACTGCGACAAGGCGCCGGCGTTGATGATCGACGACGACACATTCGGTGATGTGCAGCCAGCAGGCGTTGCCAAATTGCTCGAGGGCTACGTATGACCCTGACTTCCTTCGGTCCGGCCAACCGCATCAAGCGTTCGGCCGAGACTCACCCGCTCACCTGGCGCCTGCGTGACGACGGCGAAGCCGTATGGCTCGACGAATACCAGGCCAAGAACGGTTACGCCGCTGCGCGCAAGGCTTTCGCCGAGATGGCCCAGGACGACATCGTCCAGACCGTGAAAGACTCCGGCCTTAAAGGCCGCGGCGGTGCTGGCTTCCCCACTGGCGTGAAGTGGGGCCTGATGCCAAAAGACGAATCCATCAACATCCGCTACCTGCTGTGCAACGCGGATGAAATGGAACCCAACACCTGGAAAGACCGCATGCTGATGGAGCAACTGCCCCATCTGCTGATCGAAGGCATGCTGATCAGTGCCCGCGCCCTGAAAACCTACCGTGGCTACATCTTCCTGCGTGGCGAATACACCACCGCCGCCAAGCACCTGAACCGTGCCGTGGAAGAAGCCAAGGCAGCCGGCCTTTTGGGTAAAAACATCCTGGGTTCGGGTTTTGATTTCGAACTGTTCGTCCACACCGGTGCCGGGCGCTACATCTGCGGTGAAGAAACCGCACTGATCAACTCCCTCGAAGGCCGCCGCGCCAACCCGCGCTCCAAGCCGCCCTTCCCGGCCGCCGTTGGCGTGTGGGGCAAGCCGACCTGCGTAAACAACGTTGAAACCCTGTGCAACGTGCCGGCGATCATCGCCGACGGCGTGGACTGGTACAAATCGTTGGCTCGCGAAGGCAGCGAAGACATGGGCACCAAGCTCATGGGCTTCTCCGGCAAGGTCAAGAACCCTGGCCTGTGGGAACTGCCGTTTGGCGTCACCGCTCGCGAGCTGTTCGAAGACTATGCTGGCGGCATGCGCGACGGTTACAAGCTCAAGGCCTGGCAACCTGGCGGTGCCGGTACCGGCTTCCTGTTGCCGGAACACCTGGACGCACAAATGTACGCCGGCGGCATCGCCAAGGTGGGCACCCGTATGGGTACCGGCCTGGCCATGGCGGTGGACGACAGCGTCAACATGGTGTCCCTGCTGCGCAACATGGAGCAGTTCTTCGCCCGCGAATCCTGCGGCTTCTGCACCCCTTGCCGCGATGGCCTGCCATGGAGCGTCAAGCTGCTGATGGCCATCGAGAACGGTGAAGGGCAAGCCGGCGATATCGAGACCCTGCTGGGCCTGGTCGGCTTCCTCGGCCCAGGCAAGACCTTCTGTGCTCACGCACCGGGTGCCGTGGAGCCGTTGGGCAGCGCCATCAAATACTTCCGCCACGAGTTCGAAGCCGGCATCGCGCCCATCAGCGCCGCCGTCCCGCCTCTGGCAAGGCCGATCGTAGTCGGCGCGTAAATGCTTAAACAAGGCGAAGGGTCCGTGCCCTTCGCTGTTCGTGCGATGACGCCTTTATCGGCTGTGTTGATTCGCGCGGATAACAAGATTCCATTAGCCACGCCCGCTGACACCGGGCCAACGAAGAACTTTGAACCATGGCCACTATCCACGTAGACGGCAAAGCGCTCGAAGTCGATGGGGCAGACAACCTGTTACAGGCATGTCTGTCTCTGGGCCTCGATATTCCGTATTTTTGCTGGCACCCTGCCCTCGGCAGCGTTGGCGCTTGCCGCCAGTGCGCGGTCAAGCAGTACACCGACGAGAACGACACCCGTGGTCGTATCGTCATGTCCTGCATGACCCCTGCCACCGACGGCACCTGGATCTCCATCGACGATGAAGAGTCCAAGGCATTTCGCGCCAGCGTTGTTGAATGGCTGATGACCAACCACCCTCACGACTGCCCGGTCTGTGAGGAAGGCGGTCACTGCCACCTGCAAGACATGACGGTAATGACCGGCCACAACGAGCGCCGTTACCGCTTCACCAAGCGTACCCACCAGAACCAGCAACTGGGCCCGTTCATTTCCCACGAGATGAACCGCTGCATCGCTTGCTACCGCTGCGTGCGCTTCTATAAAGACTACGCTGGCGGCACCGACCTCGGCGTATTCGGCGCCCACGACAACGTGTACTTCGGTCGCGTTGAAGACGGCGTGCTGGAAAGCGAGTTCTCCGGCAACCTGACCGAGGTCTGCCCGACCGGTGTGTTCACCGACAAGACTCACTCCGAGCGCTACAACCGCAAGTGGGACATGCAGTTCTCGCCAAGCATATGCCATGGCTGCTCCAGCGGGTGCAACATCTCCCCGGGTGAGCGCTACGGTGAACTGCGTCGTATCGAAAACCGCTACAACGGTTCGGTGAACCAGTACTTCCTGTGCGACCGTGGCCGTTTCGGCTATGGCTACGTCAACCGCGAAGACCGCCCACGTCAGCCCCTGCTGGCCAATGGCGCCAAGCTGAGCCTCGACGAAGCCCTGGATAAAGCCGCCGACCTGCTGCGCGGTCGCAACATCGTCGGTATCGGTTCGCCCCGCGCCAGCCTCGAAAGCAACTACGCGTTGCGCGAACTGGTCGGTGCCGAGCACTTCTACTCCGGTATCGAAGCTGCCGAGCTGGAACGCATCCGTCTGGTCCTGCAGGTGCTGAACGACAGCCCGCTGCCTGTGCCGAACATGCGCGACATCGAAGACCACGACGCCGTGTTCGTCCTCGGTGAAGACCTGACCCAGACTGCTGCCCGTATGGCCCTGTCCCTGCGTCAATCGGTCAAGGGCAAGGCCGAAGACATGGCTGACGCCATGCGCGTCCAGCCTTGGCTCGACGCTGCGGTGAAGAACATCGGCCAGCACGCGCTGAACCCGCTGTTCATCGCCAGCCTGGCTGAAACCAAGCTCGACGACATCGCCGAAGAGTGCGTACACGCCGCTCCCGACGACCTGGCCCGCATCGGTTTCGCCGTGGCTCACGCCCTCGACGCCAGCGCTCCGGCCGTCGAAGGCCTGGACGCCGAAGCCCTCGATCTGGCCAAGCGCATTGCCGACGCCCTGCTCGCGGCCAAGCGCCCACTGATCATCGCCGGCACCTCCCTGGGTTCCAAAGCCCTGATCGAAGCTGCCGCGAACATCGCCAAGGCCCTTAAGCTGCGCGAGAAGAACGGTTCCATCAGCCTGATCGTGCCAGAGGCCAACAGCCTCGGCCTGGCCATGCTCGGTGGCGAATCGGTCGATGCAGCCCTGCAGGCGGTGATCGACGGTAAGGCCGACGCCATCGTCGTGCTGGAAAACGATCTGTACACCCGCACTGACAAGGCCAAGGTCGACGCTGCGCTGAACGCCACCAAAGTGCTGATCGTGGCTGATCACCAGAAGACCGCTACCAGCGATCGCGCGCACCTGGTCCTGCCAGCCGCCAGCTTCGCTGAAGGCGACGGTACCCTGGTTAGCCAGGAAGGTCGCGCCCAGCGCTTCTTCCAGGTGTTCGATCCGAAGTACATGGACGCGAGCATCCTGGTTCACGAAGGCTGGCGCTGGCTGCATGCCCTGCGTGCGACCCTGCTGAACCAGCCGATCGACTGGACCCAACTGGACCACGTCACCGCTGCCGTGGCTGCAAGCACGCCGCAATTGAACCGCATCGTCGATGCCGCTCCGTCCGCCGCGTTCCGCATCAAGGGCATGAAACTGGCCCGTGAACCGCTGCGTTACTCCGGTCGTACCGCCATGCGCGCCGACATCAGCGTGCACGAACCGCGTACCCCGCAGGACAAGGACACCGCGTTCGCGTTCTCGATGGAAGGTTACTCGGGCTCGGCCGAACCGCGCCAGCAAGTGCCATTCGCCTGGTCTCCGGGCTGGAACTCGCCGCAAGCCTGGAACAAGTTCCAGGACGAAGTCGGTGGTCACATCCGTGCTGGCGACCCGGGCACCCGCCTGATCGAAAGCACCGGTGATTCGCTGAACTGGTTCGCCAGTGTTCCGCGCGCGTTCAACCCGGCCCCGGGCACCTGGCAGGTCGTGCCGTTCTTCCACCTGTTCGGCAGCGAAGAGAACTCTTCGAAAGCCGCGCCGGTCCAGGAACGCATTCCGGCCGCCTACGTCGCCTTGGCCAAATCCGAAGCCGACCGCCTGGGTGTCAACGACGGCGCCATGCTGAGCTTGAACGTGGCTGGCCAGACCCTGCGTCTGCCGCTGCGCATCAACGAAGAACTGGGCGCGGGCCTGGTGGCCTTGCCTGCGGGCATCGCCGGCATTCCGCCAGCGATCTTTGGTAAATCCGTTGACGGTCTGCAGGAGGCAGCTCAATGACCTTGTTCACTCCTGAAGTGATCGACGTGATCATCGCGGTCCTCAAGGCCGTGGTGATCCTGCTCGCCGTGGTGGTTTGCGGCGCCCTGCTCAGCTGGGTCGAGCGTCGTCTGCTCGCTCTCTGGCAGGACCGTTACGGTCCGAACCGCGTTGGTCCGTTCGGCGCGTTCCAGATCGCCGCCGACATGATCAAGATGTTCTTCAAGGAAGACTGGACGCCTCCATTCGCCGACAAGATGATCTTCACCCTGGCACCGGTCGTGGCCATGAGCGCGCTGCTGATTGCCTTCGCGATCATCCCGATCACCCCGACCTGGGGCGTGGCGGATATCAACATCGGCATCCTGTTCTTCTTCGCCATGGCCGGTCTGTCGGTCTACGCGGTGCTGTTCGCCGGCTGGTCGAGCAACAACAAGTTCGCCCTGCTGGGCAGCTTGCGGGCCTCGGCACAGACCGTGTCGTACGAAGTGTTCATGGGCCTGTCGCTGATGGGCATCGTGATCCAGGTGGGCTCGTTCAACATGCGCGACATCGTTGAATACCAGGCGCAGAACATGTGGTTCATCATTCCGCAGATCTTCGGTTTCCTGACCTTCTTCATCGCTGGCGTCGCCGTGACTCACCGTCACCCGTTCGACCAGCCGGAAGCGGAGCAGGAACTGGCCGACGGTTACCACATTGAATACGCCGGCATGAAATGGGGCATGTTCTTCGTCGGCGAGTACATCGGCATCGTGTTGATTTCGGCGCTGCTGGTGACCTTGTTCTTCGGTGGCTGGCACGGTCCGTTCAACATCCTGCCGCAGATCCCGTTCATCTGGTTCGCACTGAAAACCGCGTTCTTCATCATGATGTTCATCCTGTTGCGCGCTTCGATCCCGCGCCCACGGTATGACCAGGTGATGGATTTCAGCTGGAAGTTCTGCCTGCCGCTGACCCTCGTCAACATGCTGGTGACCGCTGCGATCGTGTTGCTCAACACGCCCGCCGTCGCGGCTCAGTGAGGATAGAGAATCATGAAGTACATATTTGACATCGTGCATGGCTTCTACACCCAGCTTCGCAGCCTGGTGATGATTTTCGGCCACGCCTTCCGCAAGCGCGACACGCTGCAGTACCCGGAAGAGCCGGTCTACCTGCCGCCGCGCTACCGTGGCCGTATCGTCCTGACCCGCGACCCCGACGGCGAAGAGCGTTGCGTCGCCTGCAACCTGTGCGCCGTGGCGTGCCCGGTCGGTTGCATCTCGCTGCAGAAAGCTGAAACCGAAGACGGTCGCTGGTACCCGGACTTCTTCCGCATCAACTTCTCGCGCTGCATCTTTTGCGGCCTCTGCGAGGAAGCCTGCCCGACCACCGCGATCCAGCTCACGCCGGATTTCGAAATGGCCGAGTTCAAACGTCAGGACCTGGTTTACGAGAAAGAAGATCTGCTGATCTCCGGCCCCGGCAAAAACCCTGATTACAACTTCTATCGTGTTGCAGGTATGGCGATTGCCGGTAAGCCGAAGGGCTCCGCGCAGAATGAAGCCGAACCGATCAACGTGAAGAGCTTGCTGCCTTAAGGAAGAAAGATGGAATTCGCTTTCTATTTCGCATCGGGTATCGCTGTGGTGTCCACGCTTCGCGTGATCACCAACACCAACCCTGTGCACGCCCTGCTCTACCTGATCATTTCGCTGATTGCCGTGGCGATGACGTTTTTCGCCCTCGGCGCGCCGTTTGCCGGTGTCCTGGAAGTGATCGCCTACGCTGGCGCCATCATGGTGCTGTTCGTGTTCGTGGTGATGATGCTGAACCTTGGCCCGGCCTCGGTTCAGCAAGAGCGCGTCTGGCTCAAGCCCGGTATTTGGGGCGGCCCGGTCGCCCTGGCTGCGCTGCTGCTGGTGGAACTGCTGTATGTGCTGTTCTCCCACCAGACCGGTGAGGCCGTCGGCCACACCACCGTAGACGCCAAGGCCGTGGGCATCAGCCTGTTCGGCCCGTACCTGCTGGTGGTCGAACTCGCCTCGATGCTGCTGCTTGCCGCAGCCGTCACGGCGTTCCATTTGGGCCGTAACGAAGCCAAGGAGCAATGACGATGCCTGCTATCCCCATGGAGCATGGTCTGGCGGTCGCCGGCATCCTGTTCTGCCTCGGTCTGGTCGGCCTGATGGTCCGCCGCAACATTCTCTTCGTGCTGATGAGCCTGGAGGTCATGATGAATGCCTCCGCCTTGGCTTTCATCGTGGCCGGTAGCCGTTGGGCGCAGCCGGATGGACAGATCATGTTCATCCTGGTGATCAGCCTGGCAGCCGCCGAGGCCAGTATCGGCCTGGCGATCCTGTTGCAGCTGTACCGCCGCTTCCACACTCTCGATATCGACGCTGCCAGCGAGATGCGCGGATGAATCTTCTCTATCTGACTTTCGTATTCCCTCTCATTGGTTTCCTGCTGCTGTCGTTCTCCCGTGGACGCCTCTCGGAAAACCTCTCGGCGCTGATCGGCGTCGGTTCCGTCGGCTTGTCTGCCATCGTCGCGGCTTATGTGATCTGGCAGTTCAACGTCGCGCCTCCTGAAGGCGGCCACTACACCCTGGTGCTGTGGCAGTGGATGGCGGTGGAAGGCTTCACGCCGAACTTCGCGCTGTACCTGGATGGTCTGTCCCTGACCATGCTCGGTGTGGTGGTTGGCGTGGGTTTCCTGATCCACCTGTTCGCGTCCTGGTACATGCGCGGTGAAGCCGGTTACTCGCGCTTCTTCGCCTACACCAACCTGTTTATCGCCAGCATGCTGTTCCTGGTGCTGGGCGATAACCTGTTGTTCCTGTACTTCGGCTGGGAAGGCGTGGGCCTGTGCTCGTACCTGTTGATCGGTTTCTACTACAGCAACCGCAACAACGGCAACGCCGCGCTCAAGGCCTTCATCGTGACCCGTATCGGCGACGTGTTCATGGCCATCGGCCTGTTCATCCTGTTCGCCCAACTGGGCACGCTGAACGTCCAGGAACTGCTGGTGCTGGCACCGCAGAAATTCCAGGCCGGCGACTTCTGGATGGTCATGGCCACCCTGATGCTGCTGGGCGGCGCTGTCGGTAAATCCGCGCAACTGCCGCTGCAAACCTGGCTGGCGGATGCGATGGCCGGTCCTACCCCGGTTTCGGCACTGATCCACGCCGCAACCATGGTGACCGCGGGCGTCTACCTGATCGCCCGTACCCACGGCCTGTTCACCCTGGCGCCGGAGATCCTGCACCTGGTCGGCATCGTCGGCGGTGTGACCCTGGTGCTGGCAGGTTTTGCCGCCCTGGTTCAAACCGACATCAAGCGTATCCTCGCCTACTCGACCATGAGCCAGATCGGCTACATGTTCCTGGCCCTGGGCGTTGGCGCCTGGGACGGCGCGATCTTCCACCTGATGACCCACGCCTTCTTCAAGGCGCTGTTGTTCCTTGCCTCCGGTGCGGTGATCGTTGCCTGCCACCACGAGCAGGACATCTTCAAGATGGGCGGCCTGTGGAAGAAACTGCCCCTGGCCTACGCCAGCTTCATCGTTGGCGGTGCGGCCCTGGCGGCCCTGCCACTGGTGACCGCAGGTTTCTACTCCAAGGACGAAATCCTCTGGGAAGCGTTCGCCAGCGGCAACCACGGTCTGCTCTACGCAGGTCTGGTCGGCGCGTTCATGACCTCGCTGTACACCTTCCGCCTGATCTTCATCGCGTTCCACGGTGAAGCGAAGACCGAAGCCCACGCCGGTCACGGCATTGCCCACTGGCTGCCGCTGTCGGTGCTGATCGTATTGTCCACCGCCATTGGCGCGATGATCGTTCCACCACTGCACGGCGTACTGCCGCAAAGCGTTGGCCATGCCGGCGGCGAAGCCAAGCACAGCCTGGAAATCGCCTCGGGCGCCATCGCCCTGTCCGGTATCCTGCTGGCTGCGCTGCTGTTCCTCGGCAAGCGTCGCTTCGTCACCGCCATCGCCAACAGCGGCATCGGCCGTTTCCTCTCGGCCTGGTGGTTCGCTGCCTGGGGCTTCGACTGGATCTACGACAAACTGTTCGTCAAGCCATACCTGGCGATCAGCCACATCCTGCGCAAAGACCCACTGGACCAGACCATCGGCCTGATCCCGCGCATGGCCAAAGGCGGTCACACCGCCCTGAGCCGTACCGAGACGGGTCAACTGCGTTGGTATGCCGCCTCGATGGCTGCTGGTGCCGTGCTGGTAATCGGCGCCGTCGTGCTGGTAGCGGTCTGATATGAACCTTGCGAACTTGCGAAAGGAATTGAGCCCGTCATGATTCTGCCTTGGCTAATCCTGATCCCCTTCATCGGCGGCCTGCTGTGCTGGCTGGGTGAGCGCTTCGGCGCCACCCTCCCCCGCTGGATTGCGCTGATCACCATGTCCCTGTTGCTCGCCCTCGGCCTCTGGCTGTGGGCTAACGGCGACTATTCGTTTGCCCCGGCGCCTGGCGCCGATCCGACCTGGGCGCTTGAGTTCAAGCACGTCTGGATCCAGCGCTTCGGCATCAACGTGCACCTGGCCCTCGACGGCCTGTCGCTGTTGATGATCATGCTGACCGGCCTGCTGGGTGTCCTCTCGGTACTCTGCTCGTGGAAAGAGATCCAGCGTCACGTGGGCTTCTTCCACTTGAACCTGATGTGGATCCTGGGCGGTGTCGTCGGCGTGTTCCTGGCCCTCGACCTGTTCATGTTCTTCTTCTTCTGGGAAATGATGCTGGTGCCGATGTACTTCCTCATCGCGCTCTGGGGTCACAGTTCTTCGGACGGCAAGAAAACCCGGATCTACGCGGCGACCAAGTTCTTCATCTTCACTCAGGCTTCCGGCCTGATCATGCTGGTGGCGATCCTGGGCCTGGTACTGGTCAACTTCAACGACACCGGCGTGATTACGTTCAACTACGCCGACCTGTTGAAAACCAAGATGTCGACCACCACCGAGTACATCCTGATGCTCGGCTTCTTCATCGCCTTCGCGGTGAAGCTGCCAGTCGTACCGTTCCACTCCTGGTTGCCTGACGCTCACGCCCAGGCGCCGACCGCAGGTTCCGTGGACCTGGCCGGTATCTTGCTGAAGACCGCTGCCTACGGCCTGCTGCGTTTCGCCCTGCCGCTGTTCCCGAATGCGTCGGCCGAGTTCGCGCCGTTCGCCATGACCCTGGGTCTGATCGGGATCTTCTACGGCGCGTTCCTGGCGTTCGCGCAAACCGACATCAAGCGTCTGATTGCCTTCTCGTCCGTTTCCCACATGGGCTTCGTACTGATCGGCATCTATTCCGGCAGCCAACTGGCGCTGCAGGGCGCGGTGATGCAGATGCTGGCGCACGGCCTGTCGGCGGCGGCACTCTTTATCCTCAGCGGCCAGCTGTACGAGCGTACCCACACTCGCGACATGCGCGAGATGGGCGGCCTGTGGTCGAAGATCGCCTACCTGCCGGCCCTCAGCCTGTTCTTTGCAGCGGCGTCCCTGGGCCTGCCGGGTACCGGTAACTTCGTCGGTGAGTTCCTGATCCTGATCGGCACCTTCCCGATCGCGCCATGGGTCACCATCATCGCGACGTCCGGCCTGGTGTTCGGTTCGGTCTACTCGCTGATCATGATCCACCGTGCGTACTTCGGCCCGGCCAAGTCGGATGCGGTGCTGCATGGCATGGACGGTCGCGAAATGATCATGGTGGTCGGCCTGGCAGCGCTGCTGGTCTACATCGGCGTCTACCCGCAACCGTTCCTCGATACCTCTGCCGCTACGATGCATGGCGTGCAGCAATGGCTCGGCACCGCCTTCACTCAACTCGCTTCGGCCCGGTAAGAGCGCTATGGAATTCACGACTCAACACTTTATCGCGCTAGCGCCGTTGTTGATCACCAGCGCCACGATCATCGTGGTGATGCTGGCGATTGCCTGGCGCCGCAACCACTCCCAGACCTTCCTGCTGTCGGTGGCGGGTCTGAACCTGGCTTTGCTGTCGATCCTGCCAGCCCTGAAAGTCGCGCCCCTGGCCGTGACGCCATTGCTGCAGATCGACACTTTTGCCTGCCTGTACATGGCGCTGATCCTGGTCGCCACCCTCGCTTGCGTGACCCTTGCCCACGCCTACCTCGGCGATGGCGGTTCGGGTTACCCGGGCAACCGTGAAGAACTGTACCTGCTGATCCTGATGGCCGCCGCCGGCGGCCTGGTCCTGGTCAGCGCACAGCACCTGGCAGGCTTGTTCATTGGCCTGGAACTGCTCTCGGTACCGGTCTACGGCCTGGTGGCCTATGCCTTCTTCAACAAGCGCTCGCTGGAAGCCGGTATCAAGTACATGGTGCTGTCGGCTGCCGGTTCCGCGTTCCTGTTGTTCGGCATGGCGCTGCTGTATGCCGACTCCGGCTCCCTGAGCTTCGTCGGTATCGGCCAGGCCCTGGCGGCCACCGGCCTGCCAAGCTCGCTGGCACAACTGGGCCTGGGCATGATGCTGATCGGCCTGGCGTTCAAACTGTCGCTGGTACCGTTCCACCTATGGACCCCGGACGTCTACGAAGGTGCGCCCGCGCCGGTTGCAGCGTTCCTGGCAACGGCCTCCAAAGTCGCGGTGTTCGCGGTGATGGTGCGTCTGTTCCAGATCTCGCCAGCGGCGAGCAGCGGTGTACTGAGCGACGTGCTGACCATCATCGCCATCGCGTCGATCCTGTTCGGTAACCTGTTGGCGCTGACCCAGAGCAACCTCAAGCGTCTGCTGGGTTACTCGTCCATTGCTCACTTCGGTTACCTGCTGATCGCCCTGGTGGCGAGCAAGGGCCTGGCCGTGGAAGCCATCGGCGTATACCTGGTCACCTACGTGATCACCAGCCTTGGCGCCTTCGGCGTGATCACCCTGATGTCCTCGCCGTACAACGGCCGTGACGCCGATGCCCTGTACGAATACCGCGGCCTGTTCTGGCGCCGTCCGTACCTGACCGCCGTACTGACCGTGATGATGCTGTCCCTGGCCGGTATCCCGCTGACCGCGGGCTTCATCGGCAAGTTCTACATCATCGCCACCGGTGTCCAGTCGCAACAATGGTGGCTGGTCGGCTCCCTGGTACTGGGCAGCGCCATCGGCGTGTTCTACTACCTGCGCGTCATGGTCACCCTGTACCTGATCGAACCGAACCTGCGTCGCCACGATGCGCAACTGCACTGGGAACAACGTGCAGGCGGCGTGATGCTGCTGGCCATCGCGGTACTGGCGTTCTTCCTCGGCCTGTATCCACAGCCGCTGTTGAACCTGGTACAGCAATCGGGTCTGGCGGGTTGATCGCTTAAGCGACACTCGGTAGTAAACGGAAACGGCACCTTCGGGTGCCGTTTTTGTTATTGAGTCAACCTCAAAAGATCGCAGCCTTCGGCAGCTCCTACATTGGAACGAGGCACACCCTCTAGGAGCTGCCGAAGGCTGCGATCTTTTAACCTTCATACATTTGACCGTCCATTAGATATCGATTGCCAGAGACGGCCTCTTCGCGGGCAAGCCCGCTCCCACAGTTGATCTGCTGTGACCACAAAACTTGAGTCCGACGCCGATCTAATGTGGGAGCGGGCTTGCTCGCGAAGAGGCCTTATCAGACACAAATGGAAACGGCACCTTCGGGTGCCGTTTTTGTTATTGAGTCAACCTCAAAAGATCGCAGCCTTCGGCAGCTCCTACATTGGAACGAGGTACACCCTGTAGGAGCTGCCGAAGGCTGCGATCTTTTAACCTTCATACATTTGACCGTCCATTAGATATCGATTGCCAGAGACGGCCTCTTCGCGGGCAAGCCCGCTCCCACAGTTGATCTGCTGTGACCACAAAACTTGAGTCCGACGCCGATCTAATGTGGGAGCGGGCTTGCTCGCGAAGAGGCCTTATCAGACACAAATGGAAACGGCACCTTCGGGTGCCGTTTTTGTTATTGAGTCAACCTCAAAAGATCGCAGCCTTCGGCAGCTCCTACATTGGAACGAGGTACACCCTGTAGGAGCTGCCGAAGGCTGCGATCTTTTAACCTTCATACATTTGACCGTCCATTAGATATCGATTGCCAGAGACGGCCTCTTCGCGGGCAAGCCCGCTCCCACAGTTGATCTGCTGTGACCACAAAACTTGAGTCCGACGCCGATCTAATGTGGGAGCGGGCTTGCTCGCGAAGAGGCCTTATCAGACACAAATGAAAACGGCACCTTCCGGTGCCGTTCGCATGTCACAACTTCAGCACTTTACTTACGCGCCGCCTCCCACGACTTGAGCAGCTCAGCATAACTCACGGTTTCACCCTGCGGCTTCTCGTTCGCCAGTTTTGGCTTCGGCGCGCCCGGTTGATCGAACCAGTACTGCGCGTCGCGCTCGGGGTTCATTTTCGGGGCGCAGGTGGCTTGTGCCTTCGAGCGTTCCAGCCGGGACATGATTGCGTCCTGGTCCTTGGCCAGGCCGTCGAGTGCCTGTTGTGGGGTTTTCTCGCCGCTGGCGGCTTCGGCGATGTGGCTCCACCACAGTTGCGCCAGGCGTGGATAGTCCGGCACGTTGGTCCCGGTTGGGGTCCATTGCACGCGGGCCGGGCTGCGGTAGAACTCCACCAGGCCGCCGAGTTTCGGTGCCAGGTCGGTCATGGCCTGCGAGTTGATGTCCGATTCGCGGATCGGGGTCAGGCCGACGATGGTTTTCTTCAGCGACACGGTTTTGGAGGTCACGAACTGCGCGTACAGCCAGGCTGCCAGTTTCTGCTTCTCAGGCGTGGACTTCATGAACGTCCAGGAACCCACGTCCTGATACCCCAGCTTCATGCCCTCCTCCCAGTACGGTCCGCGTGGCGACGGTGCCATGCGCCATTTCGGCGTGCCATCGGCGTTCATCACTGCCAGGCCCGGCTTGGTCATGTCGGCGGTGAAGGCGGTGTACCAGAAGATCTGCTGGGCGATGTTGCCCTGGGAAGGCACCGGCCCGGACTCGGAGAAGGTCATGCCCGCCGCTTCCGGTGGTGCGTATTTCTTCATCCAGTCCACGTATTTGGTGGTGGCGAACACTGCCGCCGGGCCGTTGGTGTCGCCACCGCGTGTCACGCTGGAGCCGACCGGATGGCAATCCTCGACCCGGATACCCCATTCATCCACCGGTAGGCCGTTGGGAATGCCCTTGTCGCCACCACCGGCCATGGAGAACCAGGCGTCAGTGAAGCGCCAGCCCAGGGACGGGTCTTTCTTGCCGTAGTCCATGTGCCCGTAGACACGCTTGCCGTCGATTTCCTTGACGTCTTCGCTGAAGAACTTGGCGATGTCTTCATAGGCCGACCAGTTCACCGGTACACCCAGCTCGTAGCCGTACTTTTCCTTGAACTTGGCCTTGAGGTCCGCACGTTCGAACCAGTCGGCGCGGAACCAGTAAAGGTTGGCGAACTGCTGGTCAGGCAATTGATAGATCTTGCCGTCCGGCGCGGTGGTGAAGGAGATGCCGATGAAGTCCTTGATGTCCAGGGTCGGCGAGGTGAAGTTCTTGCCCTCGTTGGCCATCAGGTCGGTGATCGATTCGGTCTTGCCGTATCGAAAGTGCGTACCGATCAGGTCCGAGTCGTTCACCCAGCCGTCATAGATGTTCTTGTCCGACTGCATCTGCGTCTGCAGCTTTTCCACCACATCGCCTTCCTGCAGCAGGTCGTGGGTCAGCTTGATCCCGGTGATTTCGCTAAAGGCCTTGGCCAGCACCTTGGACTCGTATTCGTGGGTGGCGATGGTTTCCGACACCACCTTGATGCTCATGCCGCGAAACGGCTCCGCTGCCTTGATGAACCACTTGAGCTCCTCGAGTTGCTGATCGGCCGTCAGGGTCGACGGCTTGAACTCACTGCCGATCCATTTCTTCGCGGCGTCTTCGTAGGCATCGGCCCAGGCAGATGCGCTCAAACCGCTGAGTGCCAGCATGGCTGCCAATGAAATGCTATGTCGCAGCTTATTGTTTTTGTCGAACATAGAGACCTCCTTATTGAGTTTCGGAGCAACATTGCCGAGCGATTCGACTAGCCCCAACGCATCACCACCAACAGCCACACCAGGGACAACGCGAAGGCGACCCAGATGCTCCAGTCGGTCACGCCGATTACCAGCAAATGCAGGTAGGCGCTGCCGAGAAGACCGATGAACAACCGATCGCCACGGGTGGTGGCAATCGGCAAAAAACCTCGTCGCAATATGCTCGGCGAACGCAATTCCCAAGTCGTCATGCCTACGAGGATCAAGGCAATGACGCTGAAGAACGCCGCCGTGGGGACAGTCCAACTCATCCATTCCATCATCAGTTCCTCATACCCGGCCCAGGGCAAAGCCCTTGGCCACGTGGTTGCGAACAAACCAGATCACCAGCATGCCCGGCAGGATGGTCAACACCCCCGCCGCCGCCAGCACGCCCCAGTCGATGCCGGATGCCGAGACCGTGCGGGTCATCACCGCCGCGATGGGCTTGGCGTTTACCGAGGTCAGGGTTCGCGCCAGCAACAGTTCGACCCAGGAAAACATGAAGCAGAAAAACGCCGTGACGCCGATGCCGGAGCCGATCAGCGGGATGAAAATCTTCACGAAGAACTTGGGAAAACTGTAGCCGTCGATGTAGGCGGTTTCGTCGATTTCCTTGGGAACGCCCGACATGAAGCCTTCGAGAATCCACACCGCGAGTGGCACGTTGAACAGGCAGTGCGCCAGGGCTACGGCGATGTGGGTGTCGAACAGGCCGATCGATGAATACAGCTGGAAGAACGGCAACAGGAACACTGCCGGCGGTGCCATGCGATTGGTCAGCAACCAGAAGAACAGATGCTTGTCGCCCAGGAAGCGGTAGCGCGAGAACGCGTAGGCCGCCGGCAATGCCACGGTCAGGGAGATGATCGTGTTCAGGCTCACGTAGTACGCCGAGTTGATATAACCGGTGTACCAACTCGGGTCGGTGAAAATCACCTTGTAGTTGGCCAGGGTGAAATCCTGTGGGAAAAGCGTCAGGCCGCCGAGGATTTCGCTGTTGCTCTTGAAGGACATGTTCAGCAGCCAGTAGATCGGCACCAGCAGGAACAGGATGTAGATCAGCAGTGGTACAAGCTTTCTCATGCTCATGATGGCCTCAGCGGTTGGCGTCAGAGTGAGTCATGGCGGTATAGAACAGCCAGGACACCAACAGGATGATCAGGAAGTACACCAGCGAGAACGCCGCGGCCGGCCCCAGGTCGAACTGTCCGATGGCCATCTGCGTCAGGGTCTGGCTGAGGAAGGTCGTGGCATTGCCTGGCCCGCCACCGGTCAGTACGAACGGTTCGGTGTAGATCATGAAACTGTCCATGAAGCGCAGCATCACGGCGATCAACAGCACACTCTTGAGCTTGGGCAACTGGATATGGCGGAACACCGCCCAGGCCGAGGCACGGTCAATCCGTGCAGCCTGGTAATACACGTCCGGAATCGCCCGCAGCCCGGAGAAACACAACAACGCCACCAATGAGGTCCAGTGCCAGACGTCCATCACCAGCACGGTGACCCAGGCATCCATGGTGTTCGCCGCATAGTTGTAGTTGATACCCATGGCCTTGAGGCTCGCCCCCAGCAGGCCGATGTCGGCCCGGCCGAAGATCTGCCAGATGGTGCCGACCACGTTCCACGGGATCAGCAAGGGTATCGCCAGGATGATCAGCACCACCGACGACCAGCGCCCCTTGGTCGGCATGGTCAGGGCAATCGCGATACCCAGCGGGATTTCGATCAGCAGCACGCACGCAGAGTAGATGAACTGGCGCAGCAGCGAGTCGTGCAGACGCGGGTCGAGCAGCACCTGTTTGTACCAGTCGGCACCGACGAAGTAGCGGCTGGATTGGTCGAAGATGTCCTGCACCGAGTAGTTGACCACGGTCATCATCGGGATCACCGCACTGAACGCCACCAGCAGAAACACCGGTAGCACCAGCCACCAGGCCTTGTTGTTCTGCACTTTGTTCATGGCTGCACCTCACCTACCGATTGCGGCTCCAGCAGGAAATCATCGGCATAGACCATCAGCCACTGCGCCGGAAAACTGATATACGCCGTGCCTTCGGGCACCGGTTTGTCTTCGGCCAGGCGCACTTTCAGCGACACGCCGTCGAGGTTCAAGGTCATGATCTTGTACGTGCCGAGGTCTTCGACGTGTACGACTTGTGCACGCAGCGCGTCATCAAAAGGTTCGTCCCAGACATGAATGAACTCCGGGCGAATTCCAACCTTCAGGGTGTGCCATTCGGATTCGGCGATGCGTTTCTGCATGGCCTCTGACAACGGAAGATGCGTCGAAGCGAAACCGACGCCCCCCGGTTGCACCTCGACCTCGATCAAGTTCATCCCCGGGCTACCGATGAAATAGCCGACAAAGGTGTGGCTCGGCCGCTCGAACAATTCCCGCGGCGTGCCGAATTGCACGATCTGTCCGCCATACATCACCGCGATCTTGTCGGCAAAGGTCGAGGCCTCCAACTGATCGTGGGTGACGTAGACCATGGTGATGTTGAACTGCTCGTGGATCTGCTTGAGCTTGCGCCGCAGCTTCCACTTCAGGTGCGGGTCGATCACCGTCAGCGGCTCGTCGAAGAGGATGGCCGAGACGTCATCGCGTACCAGTCCACGACCCATGGAGACTTTCTGTTTTTCGTCGGCTGTGAGGTTGCTGGCTTTTTTGCCTAGCAGGCTTTGCAGGTCGAGAACCTCGGCGATTTCCCGCACCTTGGTGTGAATTTTCGCTTCGGCCATGCCCTGGTTACGCAGCGGAAAGGCCAGGTTGTCGAACACCGTCATGGTGTCGTAGACCACCGGAAACTGGAACACCTGGGCAATGTTGCGCTTCTCCGGGGTCAGGTTGTTGACGGCTTTGCCATCGAACAACACATGCCCCTGGGACGGGCTGAGCAAGCCGGAAATGATGTTGAGCAAAGTCGACTTGCCGCAGCCCGACGGGCCGAGCAAGGCATAGGCGCCGCCCTGTTCCCAGACGTGGTCCATCTGGCGAATCGCGTAGTCCTCTGGGCCGCTCGGGGTACTGGTATAGCTGTGAGCGAGGTTCTGTAAACGGATTTCGGCCATCAGGCAACCCTCGCGACGCGCCGGCCGGGCGCCTGGACCAGCCGCCCCTGCGCATCGAACACAAACAGTTTATGGGTCGGTATGTAAATGCGGATCGGCGCATCGACGTCGTATTCGTGAACGCCAGGCAAGTGCAGCACCAGCAGGAAATGCTCGTTGCGCACGTGCAGGAAGGTTTCCGAGCCGCTGATTTCCGCCACTTCAACGGTCACCGCCAGTTCCAGGTCATCGTCGTTACTCGGCACCAGCGAGATATGACTGGGGCGCACGCCGAAGCGGAACTCGCCCTCGCCCACCGGGCGCAAGTCGACGTTCAACGGGAAGTGCACGAAATTGGCGAAGCTCACTTCGTTGCCGGCAATGCGCCCCGGCATCAGGTTGATCGGCGGCTCAGAGAACAACTCGGCCGCCAGCACGGTCTGCGGCTGGTGGTAAACCTCGGACGACCGGCCGCTCTGAATCACCCGACCCTCATGGAGAATGGTGGTGGTGCCGCCCAGGGCCAGGGCTTCGTTGGGCTCGGTGGTGGCATAGATGGCGATGGTATGGCGCGCCTTGAACAGCTCACGCATTTCCTGGCGTAGTTCTTCGCGCAATTTGTAGTCGAGGTTGACCAGTGGCTCGTCGAACAGGATCAGTTCGGCATCCTTGACCAGCGCCCGGGCCATGGCCGTGCGCTGCTGCTGGCCACCGGACAGTTCCAGCGGAAAACGCTGCAGGAACTTCTCGATGCGCAGCATCTTCGCGGTTTCCAGCACCTTGCTCTGGATCAGCTCATTGGACACACCGGCCTGGCGCAACGGCGAGGCGATGTTCTCGAAGACGGTCATCGTCGGGTAATTGATGAACTGCTGATACACCATCGACACGTTGCGCAGGCGTACCGGGCGTTGGGTGACATCGACGCCGTTCATCAGGATGCGGCCGGTGTCAGGCTTGTCCAGCCCGGCCATCAGGCGCATGAGACTGGTCTTGCCGGACAGCGTGCGCCCGAGCAAGACATTGAAAGATCCGGGTTCGAAACGCAGGCACGCATCGTCGATCCAGGTCTGGCCCTCGACGGTGCGGCTGACATGCTCCAGGGTTAGTGACATGGCTCGGCCTTTTTATTTTTGGAGTCAAGCGACCTGAGCGGTATAGCGACATCTGTGCCAAAAAATATAAGTCGTTGATTTGGCTCTGAATCCTTAAAAGTGACTAGCGGGTCACGTTCATTGCTGAACACAAATGAACAATCGGGACTGAACAACTGAACAGTTCAACGATTGACAATGAACATTAGTGAACAACAATCTACACACTGTTCACGCCCCCTGTAGGAGCTGCCGCAGGCTGCGATCTTTTGATTTTGCTGTTCAAAATCAAGATCAATAGATCGCAGCCTGCGGCAGCTCCTACAGGGGATAGCATGTGCCTATAACAACAATAAAAATGCTGATTCAGAGGCTGACTTGAATGGCCGTACCTGCCCCCGCGTTATCCCACGACGCCATCATCCAGGACTCCTGGAAACGTTGTCGCGCCTTCGGCCTCAACCATCAGAGCACCCCGGCATTCGATCAACTGCCCGCCGAAGGCATCAAGAAATTGCTGGAGAGCCAGCATTCCCTGGTGCAGACCACCCATCAGGAAGTCCTGCCGTACTACGAAAACATCCTCAGCAACTCCAACTGCCTGATCATGCTCGCCGACAATCAGGGCCAGGTGCTGACGTCCTGGGGCACCCAACGGTTTATCGAACCGGGCCTGACCCGTGGCTTCAGCGCTGGTGCCAGCTGGATGGAGCGCTGCAGCGGGACCAATGCAATCGGTACCGCGCTGGCTTGCGAACAGGCTGTGCACATCGAGCACGATGAGCACTTTCTCAAGGCCAACCGCTTCATGACCGGCTCCGCCGCGCCGATTTTCGATGCCGAGCGCAAGGTCATCGCCGTGCTGGATGTGTCCAGCGACAGCTACCTGCCGCCATCCCATACCCTGGGGATGGTCAAGATGATGAGCCAGACCGTGGAAAACCGGCTGATTCTCAACCTGTTCCACGGCCAGCATTTCCAACTGACGTTTAACACCGGCCTGAACAATCTCGACAGCCAGTGGGCCGGGTTGCTGATCTTCGATGAGAGTGGCCAGGTGCTGTCCGCCAATCGTCGCGCCGACAACCTGCTGGGCGTGAGCCTGTCACGGGTCAGTGTCGAGAGTCTGTTCAAGGTTTCCTTGCTGGAACTGCTCAATCAACCCGAAGGCTTGCCCTTCGCTCTCCAAACTTGCGGGCGCAATCGATTCCAGTGCCTGTTGAAGCGGCCAAAGATGGCGCCCGTTCAAGCGCGGGTGTTCACTGAGCCCAGCGTCACGCCACCCGCCGCCATCAGCCTCAACACCCTGCATTTTGGCGACAACCGCGTGGAAAAAGCCGTGCGCCAGGCCGAGCGCTTGCTGGAAAAGGACATTCCGTTGTTGATTCATGGGGAAACCGGGGTCGGCAAGGAAGTGTTCGTCAAAGCGCTTCATCAGGCCAGCTCGCGCAATAAACAGGCGTTCATCGCCGTGAACTGTGCGGCAATCCCCGCTGAACTGGTGGAATCAGAACTGTTCGGTTATGAAAAAGGCGCCTTCACCGGCGCCAACCAGAAAGGCAGCATCGGCCTGATCCGCAAGGCCGACAAAGGCACGCTGTTCCTCGATGAAATCGGCGACATGCCACTGCCGACCCAGGCGCGATTGCTGCGTGTGCTGCAGGAGCGTTGTGTGCAACCGGTGGGCAGCAGCGAGTTGTTCCCGGTGGACATTCGCATCATTTCGGCGACCAACCGCTCGTTGCGCGAGCAGGTACAACTGGGGCGCTTTCGCGAGGATTTGTACTACCGCATCGGCGGCCTGACCCTGGAACTGCCGCCATTAAGGGAGCGCAGTGATAAAGAGGCGCTGTTCAAACGCTTGTGGGAACAGCATCGCGAGCCGAGCCAATGGGCCGGATTGAGCCGCGAAGTGCTGGAGTTGTTCAGCCGTCATCCGTGGCCGGGGAATTTAAGGCAGGTCAGTAGCGTCATGCAGGTGGCGCTGGCCATGGCCGAGGAACAACCGGTACGGCCGGAGCATTTGCCGGATGATTTTTTTGTCGATCTGGAGATGGAGCCGGTGGAGACGCCGGAGCCGTTGGCGGTGGATCTTGATGATGCCGAGGATTTGAACCGGCAGTTGCAGGCGGTGGGGGGGAATATTTCGCATCTGGCGCGACGGCTGGGGGTGAGCCGCAATACCCTTTACAAGCGATTGCGCCAGGCGGAGTGACAAAGTATCCGCATCTGCTTTGCTCGGCTTGAGACCATTCGCGAGCAAGCCCGCTCCCACATTGGATTTGTGTCGAACTCAATACTCAAATACGCCGCAAAACCAATGTGGGAGCGGGCTTGCTCGCGAAGGCGTCAGCCGTGGCACCGACGAACCTACGCCTAGCCCATAAAAAAAAACCCGCACAAGGCGGGTTTTGTTTTCAAGCACTGCAGCAATCAGTCAGCCAAACGCCAGGTCGTGCCGCCCTTACCGTCTTCCAGCACCACGCCCATAGCGGTGAGCTGGTCGCGGATGCGGTCGGATTCGGCCCAGTCCTTGCCGGCACGCGCCGCCAGGCGCGCAGCAATCAGCGCTTCGACTTCAGCTGCATCCACACGCCCTTCGGCGCCGGCTTGCAGGAAGTCATCGGCTTCAAGCTGCAACACGCCCAACACGCTGGCCAGTTCTTTCAAACGCGCAGCCAGGCCGGCCGCTGCGTTCAGATCGCTCTCGCGCAGGCGGTTGATCTCGCGCACCATCTCGAACAGCACCGCACAGGCTTCCGGCGTGCCGAAGTCGTCGTTCATCACCTGGGTGAAACGCTCGACGAAGGCTTCGCCACCGGCCGGCGCCACACTCGGCAGGCCTTTCAACGCATGGTAGAACCGCTCCAGAGCGCCCTTGGCGTCCTTGAGGTTATCTTCCGAATAGTTGATGGCGCTGCGGTAATGGCTCGACACCAGCAGGTAACGCACGACTTCCGGGTGATACTTGTCGAGCACGTCGCGGATGGTGAAGAAGTTGTTCAAGGACTTGGACATCTTCTCGCCATTGATGCGGATCATGCCGCAATGCATCCACGCGTTGGCGTAGGTCTTGCCGGTGGCCGCTTCGCTCTGGGCGATTTCGTTTTCGTGGTGCGGGAACTCCAGGTCACTGCCGCCGCCATGAATGTCGAAGGTTTCGCCCAGGCAGCAGGTGGACATCACCGAGCACTCGATGTGCCAGCCCGGACGCCCGGCGCCCCATGGCGACTCCCAGCTCGGCTCGCCCGGCTTGGCGGCTTTCCACAGCACGAAATCCAGCGGGTCCTGCTTGGACTCGTCGACCTCGATGCGTGCGCCGATGCGCAAGTCTTCGATTTTCTTGCGCGACAGCTTGCCGTAGCCCATGAACTTGCCGACGCGGTAGTACACGTCGCCATTGCCCGGGGCGTAGGCGTAACCCTTGTCGATCAAGGTCTGGATCATTGCGTGCATGCCCGGGATATGATCCGTGGCACGCGGTTCCATGTCCGGCTTCTTGATGTTCAGGCGCGCTTCATCTTCGTGCATCGCCGCGATCATGCGCTCGGTCAGCGCTTCGAACGACTCGCCGTTCTCGTTGGCCCGGTTGATGATCTTGTCGTCAATGTCGGTGATGTTGCGCACATAAGTCAGGTCATAGCCGCTAAAACGCAACCAACGGGTCACCAGGTCGAAGGCGACCATGCTGCGGCCGTGGCCGAGGTGGCAGTAGTCGTACACGGTCATGCCGCACACGTACATGCGCACCTTGTTGCCATCGAGCGGCTTGAAGACTTCTTTGCTCTTGGTGAGCGTGTTGTAGATCGAAAGCACTTTAGAGGATCCTTGAATCACTGGCCCCACGAATCACGCAGGGTCACGGTACGGTTGAACACCGGCTGACCGGGTTTCGAGTCCTTGATATCCGCGACGAAGTAACCTTCGCGCTCGAACTGGAAACGGTCTTCCGGCTGTGCGTTGCCCAGCGAAGGCTCGGCACGACAACCGGTGAGTACCTGCAGGGAGTCAGGGTTGATGTTATCCAGGAAACTGGCGCTGTCTTCGGCCTTCTCCGGGTTCGGGGAACGGAACAGGCGATCGTACAGGCGCACTTCGCACTCGACGCTGGCCGCGGCTGGCACCCAGTGCACAACGCCCTTGACCTTGCGGCCTTCAGGGTTCTTGCCCAGGGTGTCCGGATCGTACGAGCAACGCAGTTCGACGATGTTGCCATCGGCGTCCTTGATCGCTTCGTCGGCACGAATCACGTAGCTGCCGCGCAGGCGCACTTCGCCGTTCGGCTCCAGGCGCTTGTAGCCTTTTGGCGGCTCTTCCATGAAGTCTTCACGGTCGATGTAGAGCTCACGGGCGAATGGCAGGACGCGCACACCCATGTCTTCTTTAGGGTGGCATGCCAGTTCAAGGTTCTCGACCTGGCCTTCCGGGTAGTTGGTGATCACGACTTTCAGCGGACGCAGCACGCACATGGCACGCGGGGCACTGTGGTCGAGGTCGTCACGGATGCTGAATTCGAGCATGCCGAAATCGACCACGCCGTCGGAACGGTTGGTGCCGATCATTTCGCAGAAGTTGCGGATCGATTTCGGCGTGTAGCCACGGCGACGAAAGCCCGACAGCGTGGACATGCGCGGATCGTCCCAGCCGTTGACGTGCTTTTCATCAACCAGCTGCTTGAGCTTGCGCTTGCTGGTGATGGTGTAGTTCAGGTTCAGGCGGCTGAATTCGTACTGGCGCGGCTTGGCCGGCACCGGCAGGTTCTCCAGGAACCACTCGTACAGCGGACGATGGCTTTCGAACTCCAGGGTGCAGATCGAGTGGGTGATGCCTTCGATGGCGTCCGACTGACCGTGGGTGAAGTCGTAGTTGGGGTAGATGCACCACTTGTCGCCGGTCTGGTGGTGATGAGCGTGGCGAATGCGATACATGATCGGGTCGCGCAGGTTCATGTTCGGCGAGGCCATGTCGATCTTGGCCCGCAGCACACGTGCGCCGTCCGGGAATTCACCGGCCTTCATGCGGGCGAACAGGTCCAGGTTCTCTTCGACGCTGCGGTCGCGGAACGGGCTGTTCTTGCCTGGCTCGGTCAGGGTGCCACGGTATTCCTTGGCCTGTTCAGGGGTCAGGTCGTCGACATAGGCCTTGCCGGACTTGATCAGTTCGACAGCCCAGTCGTGCAACTGGTCGAAATATTGCGAGGCGTAGCGCACTTCGCCGGACCATTCGAAGCCCAGCCACTTGACGTCGCTTTCGATCGCGTCGATGTATTCCTGGTCTTCCTTGGCCGGGTTGGTGTCGTCGAAACGCAGGTGCGTGACGCCGCCGAACTCCTGGGCCAGGCCAAAGTTCACACAGATCGACTTGGCGTGCCCGATGTGCAGGTAGCCGTTGGGTTCAGGCGGGAAACGGGTGACGATTTGCGTGTGCTTGCCCGAGTCCAGGTCTGCCTGGATGATCGGCCGCAGGAAGTTGACCGGCACGGCAGGGCCGGTCTTGGCATTCGAGGTAGGGTCGACAGTGGGCTTGCTCATAGGATCCTTGAACGTACAAGTGCGTGGCCGTAATGAAGGCCGGACAAAACAAAGCCGCTATCATAGCCGATGCCGTCAAGTACCTGACAGAGCGCGCTCTGTAAACCGTCGCATTTAATAGGCTGTAAATAAAAAAACAGCCTCGAAATTCGTGCCTGTCACGCTAAACTGCGCACCTTGGCCGAAGCAGGCTGAACCGGTTGTGGGGCTGAATGTCCCAGATCCACGAATTCCTCATAAAGAGTAGCGATCATGACTCAAGTCAAACTGACCACCAACTACGGCGACATCGTCATCGAACTGGACGCGGAAAAAGCGCCAATCACCGCTGCCAACTTCATCGAATACGTTAAAAAAGGTCACTACGAGAACGTCGTGTTCCACCGTGTGATCAAGGGTTTCATGATCCAGGGCGGCGGTTTCGAGCCTGGCATGCAGGAAAAGAAAGACAAGAGCCCGAGCATCCAGAACGAAGCCGACAACGGTCTGAAGAACGAGAAGTACACCGTCGCCATGGCGCGCACCATGGATCCGCATTCGGCATCGGCGCAGTTCTTCATCAACGCCACCAACAACAGCTTCCTCAACCACACTGCCAAGACCGCTCAGGGTTGGGGTTATGCCGTGTTTGGTAAAGTCGTTGCGGGCACCGACGTAGTCGACAAGATCGAAGGCGTTGCGACCACCTCCAAGGCCGGTCACCAGGACGTGCCTAAAGACGACGTGATCATCGAGAAAGCCGAGATCATCGAAGCGTGATACTGCTGATTTCAGATTTACATCTGGAAGAGGAGCGCCCGGACATTACCCGGGCGTTTCTGGATTTGCTTGCCGGGCGCGCCCGCTCGGCGAGTGCGTTGTACATCCTGGGCGACTTTTTCGAGGCGTGGATTGGCGACGACGCCATGACCCCTTTCCAGCGTTCCATCTGCCAGGCCCTGCGCGAATTGAGCGACAGTGGCACGGCGATTTTCCTGATGCACGGCAATCGCGACTTCATGCTGGGCAAGGCCTTCTGCAAACAGGCCGGCTGCACCCTGCTCAAAGATCCGAGTGTCGTGCAGTTCAACGGCGAACCCGTGCTGCTGATGCACGGCGACAGCCTCTGCACCCGCGACGAAGCCTACATGAAGCTGCGTCGCTACCTGCGCAACCCGATCACCCGGTTCATCTTGCGGCATCTGCCGTTAAGCACCCGGCATAAGCTGGCTCGCAAGCTGCGCAGTGAAAGCCGGGCGCAGACGCGCATGAAGGCCAATGACATTGTCGATGTCACGCCCGAAGAGATTCCACGGATCATGCAGCAATATGGCGTGAAAACCCTGATCCACGGGCATACTCATCGTCCGGCCATTCACAAGTTGCAGATCGGCGATCTGGCGGCCAGGCGCATCGTGCTGGGGGATTGGGATAAACAGGGTTGGGCGTTGCAGGTGGATGACAGCGGGTTTGCCCTGGCACCATTTGATTTCACCCCGCCGCCGCAGTTGCCAGCTCCCACAATCTAACGACCAAACACAATCCCCCCTGTGGGAGCGAGCCTGCTCGCGAAGAGGGCCTGACAGTCAACACAGATGTTGGCTGACAGATCGCCATCGCGAGCAGGCTCGCTCCCACATTTGACCGCATTCCAGATCAGTGGCCGCTCGCAGCAGGCCCCGCCTTCGCCGCAAACGGCGGTTTCGCCAGCCATACGATCAGGATCAACCCCATGAACGCCCACCCCAGCAGCGTGAAGTAGTCCACGGTGGAGAGCATGTATGCCTGGCTGGTCAATACATGGTCGAGCTGCGCATATGCCGGGTTGCTCGCGCCCCCCAGTGCATGCAGGGCCTCGCGGGTTGCAGGCTCGTAGGTGCTGATGCTTTCGCTCATGTAGGCATGGTGCTGGTCTGCCCGGCGAATCCAGATCCAGGTGGTCAACGACGCGGCGAAGCTGCCGCCCAGGGTCCGCAGAAACGTCGCCAGGCCCGCACCATCGGCGATCTGGCTCGGCGGCAGGTCCGACATCAGGATGCTCAGGGTCGGCATGAAGAACAACGCCACGCCAATGCCCATGAACAACTGCACCAGGGCGATGCGCTGGAAGTCCACTTCGCTGGTAAAGCCGGCACGCATGAAACAGCTCAAGCCAATCGCCAGGAATGCCAGGCCCGCCAACAAGCGCAGGTCGAACTTGTGCGCGTATTTGCCGACAAACGGCGACATCAGGACCGGCAGAATGCCAATTGGCGCCACCGCCAAGCCGGCCCAGGTTGCCGTATAACCCATCTGGGTTTGCAGCCATTGCGGCAGGATCAGGTTGATCCCGAAGAATCCGGCGTACCCCAACACCAGCACCAGGGTGCCGATGCGGAAGTTGCGGTGGGCGAACAGGCGCAGATTGACCACCGGGTGTTGGTCGGTCATTTCCCAGATCACGAACACCGCCAGCGCAATCACCGAAATGGCCGCACCGATGAGAATGAAGCTCGATTCGAACCAGTCCAGGTCATTGCCCTTGTCGAGGATCACCTGCAACGCCCCGACGCCAATGACCAGGGTGATCAAACCGACGTAATCCATCGGCTGATGGCTGGTGACCACCGGCCGCGCCTTGAGCTGCGAACGCACGACCATGACCGCGAAGATCCCGATCGGCACGTTGATGAAGAAGATCCACGGCCAGCTGTAACTGTCGGTGATCCAGCCGCCGAGGATGGGCCCTGCAATCGGCGCGACCACCGTGACCATCGCCAGCAGCGCCAGGGCCATGCCGCGCCTGGCGGGCGGATAAACGGCGATCAGCAGCGTCTGGGTCATCGGGTACAACGGTCCCGCCACCAGGCCTTGCAGCACCCGAAAGCCGATCAGCTCCGGCATCGATGTGGAAATACCGCAGAGAAATGAGGCCAGCACAAACAGAACGGTCGCCCACAGGAACAGCTTCACCTCGCCGAACCGCCGGCTCAGCCAGCCGGTCAGCGGCAACGCGATGGCGTTGCTCACCGCGAAAGACGTGATGACCCAGGTGCCCTGCTCCGAACTCACCCCCAGGTTGCCGGAAATGGTCGGCAACGCCACGTTGGCGATCGTGGTGTCGAGCACCTGCATGAAGGTCGCCAGCGACAGGCCGATGGTGCTCAGCACCAGGCTGGGGGGCGTGAATGACGCGTTATTGCTCATCGCGAATCCTTTGATACTCAAGTTGCGCGGCGCCCGCTACAGGCGCAGCTGCCCCCTGTGGGAACAAGCCTGAGTGGTGAGGGGATTTATCCCCGTCCGACTGCGAAGCAGTCGCAAAGCCAGTGCATGCGGTATATCTGACATTCCTAATTGCAGGCTTTGGGGCCGCTGCGCGACCCAACGGGGATGAATCCCCTCGCCACACAGGCTCGCCCGCAAATTCGGTATCAGCGATGCGCGGTCTTGCTCACCGCGGCGCTGTTGTCGTGGATCAATTGCGTGATCATGGCATCGGCCTCGGTTAACTGTCGGTCATAGATGGCGGTGCTGAACGAAGCCTTTTGCGGCGGCTGCTGCGCCAGCACCGGGCCGCTCTGGTCACGCAGGTTCACATCGACCACGGTCGACAGGCCAACGCGCAGTGGATGCTCGGCCAGCTCCTGGGCGTTGATATGAATCCGCACCGGCACCCGCTGCACGATCTTGATCCAGTTGCCAGTGGCGTTCTGCGCCGGCAGCAAGGCAAACGCGCTGCCCGTGCCAGCGCCAAGGCTGTCGATGTTGCCGCTGTATTTCACGCTGCTGCCGTAGAGATCGGTTTCGATCTCCACCGGCTGGCCGATACGCATGTCACGCAGCTGGGTTTCCTTGAAGTTGGCGTCGATCCACAATTGATCCAGCGGAATCACCGCCATTAGCGCCTCCCCCGGCTGCACTCGCTGCCCCAATTGCACGGTGCGCTTGGCCACGTAGCCGGTGACCGGCGCGATCAGGGTGCTTCGGGCGTTGTTGAGGTAGGCCTGACGCAATTGCGCAGCGGCGGCCATTACGTCCGGGTGCGATGAAACCACGGTGTCATCGACCAGTGCGGCGGTGGTCTTGAGCTTTTGTTGGGCGGTGGCCAAGGCGTTTTGGGCCGAGGTCAGGTCATCACGGGCGTGGGACAGTTCCTCTTGGGAAATCGCCCCACCAACGGCGAGATTTTTCCGCCGGTTGAAGTTGTCCTGGGCTTTTTGCACTTCGGCTTGTTGCGCGTTGACCTGGGCTTTCATGCCGTCGACGTCGCTGTACAAACCGCGAACCTGACGCACGGTGCGGGCCAGATTGGCCTGGGCACTTTGCAAACCGACTTCGGCGTCGTTCGGGTCGAAGTTCACCAGCACCTGGCCTTCGTGGACCAGATCGCCATCGTCGGCGCCGATGCTGACGACGGTACCGGTAACCAGCGGGGTGATTTCCACCACGTTGCCATTCACATAGGCATCGTCGGTGCTTTCGCTCCAGCGTCCGTAAAATTCGTGATAGGCCCAGACGCTCGCGCTGCCCAGCGCGACCACCACCGCCAGGGCCAGCAGCATGAACTTGCGCTTGCCCGAATCGGGATTGGCCGGGGTGTTTTCAGTGGTCGGCGTTGTATCGGCAGTGGCCATGACAAATTCCTTGAATTATTGGGTCAGCGTGGCTGGCGCGGTATTGGCCGAGGCAATGGCCTCTGGCTGGAAACCGCCGCCCAGCGCCTGTATCAGCTGGATCGACAGGTCGATCTGCTCCGCATTCAGGTTGGCCAATTGGCGCTGGGCCTGGAGCAACTGCTGCTCGATGCTGAGCACGTCCAGATAGTTACCGATGCCGGAACCGTAGCGCTGGACCACGGTGTTGTAAGAGTCCTGGGCGATGTCGGTGGCGTGTTGCTGGGCCGCGATCTGGCGACCGATGTCACGCAACTGGTTGATGCTGTCGCTGACGTCGCCCAGCGCCCTGACCAGGGTTTTGTTGTACTGCGCCACCGCCAGGTCGTAGTCGGCGTCGCGGGAATCGAGGTCGGCGCGCAGGCGACCACCGTCAAAAATCGGCACGGAAATCGTCGGTGCGACATTGAAGAAGCGGCTGGCCGAACCAAACATCGCATCCCCCAGTAATGATTCGGCACCGGCCGCGGCGCTGAGGTTCAAGTTCGGGTAGAACTGGGTTTTGCCGGCATCGATAGTCTTGCTCGCCGCCTCGACCCGCCAGCGCGCGGCCACCAGGTCAGGACGACGTCCGAGCAGTTCGGCTGGCAGCACCGACGGCAAGGCCACGGCACCCGGCTTGAGAATGTTCGGTCGAGCGACTTCGTTGCCGCGATCCGGGCCTTTGCCAAGCAGCACGGCCAGGGCGATCCTGGCGCTTTGCAGGCGCTTTTCGGCATCGATCAAATTGGCTTCGGAAGTGGCTTCCAGGCTTTCGGTCTGCTGGAACTGATACTGGCTGTCGATCCCCGAACTCAGGCGGCGCTGGCTCAGATCAAGCATTTGCCGGGTACGCTTGAGGTCTTCGGCGGACAGGTCATGGACGATGTGCGCCTGCCCCAGGTCGCTGTAGGCGCGGGCCACGTCAGCGGACAGGGTCAACTGCGCGGCTTGCTGGTCGACCTCGGCGGCACGGGCCTGCCCCAGCGCCGCTTCCCAGGCATCACGCTGACCGCCCCAGAGGTCGAAGTTGTAATTGAAGATGGCGCTGATGTTGCGCACCGTGGAGTAATTGCCACCCTGTCCCAGCGGGTCCTGGTCCCGGGCCAGACGCGAACGGCTGACGCCGGCGCTGGCATCCAGTGTCGGCATCCGCGCGGCGTCGGCGGCATAGGCCGCGGCGCTGGCCTGATGGACGCGGGCGTCGGCGATCTGCATGTCGGGGCTGTCGCGCAGGGCCTCGCGGATCAGACCGTCGAGCTGCGGATCGCCGAGACTTTTCCACCAGTCGCTTTTCGGCCAGGCCGCCGGCGACAGCGTCACGCCGCTGAGGGATTGCCCCGCCTTGAGGTTTTTTGCATCAAGGCTGACACCTTCGGTGGTCAGGCCACTGTAACTGGCGCAACCGGCCAAGCCCATGGCCAACAGAAGCAGGCTGACGCCGGTACGCAAGGTTTTCACGTTCATTGGTCACCTAACCGCTGCAGGGTGATCGAGTCACCGGCCGCTACCAGGATTTTCTTGAGAATGGATTCCAGGGTTTTCAGTTCTTCCGGCGTGATGGCTCCGGCCAGTTCATTCATGGCTTCAGAACCGATGCCCGGCAGAAGATCGGCCAGTTTCTGACCCTCGTCGGTCAGCACTAGCTGAATTTGACGACGGTCTGCCTCGGAGCGCTGGCGAGCGAGGAAACCTTTTTGTTCCAGACGATCGAGCATTCGCGTCATCGAACCGCTGTCCAGGGACAGGTGCCGGCACAGCTCACCCGGCGAATCGACGCCGAACTGGGCCATGATGATCAGCACCTTGAACTGCGCCGCGGTGATGCCGTGGGGTTCCATGTGCGTATCGATGATCCGGTCCTTGAGCAGCGCAGCGCGCCCGAGCAAGAGACCGAGGTGGCAATTATGGAAATCGTCTGGCGTGAAATGCTTCATCTGAACACCGATTAGCTGCCTAGGCAGTGAATGCATGTCGAGATATTACTGCCTAGGCAGCCAATGTCAACGTAATAGTTAGGCTGCTTAGTAATTAGTTGACAAATGGTGTCGGGTATTGCGCCTGACGTACGGCCATCGTTGCCCCTGAAACCCTCTGGAAGCGAAACTACCCAAATGGTTAAACTATGCCGCCGCGGCTCGAGGAGCCTGACTGAAGATCACGGGGACATTACAGTGGCCGCTCGACCACCCAAACATTCGCGACTTACACCGCGCTGGCCGGCGTTGCGCAGCCTCTTTGGCAAGGTAGCGACCGGGCCTGACCGCCACTGCAGGCATGCGCGGGTCATTCATGACTACTTTCATCGCCAGGCCTGTTCCCAGGGCTACACCCTCAGCCATAGCCAGCAACGGGTCATCGACTGCATGGCGCAGCACGCGTCAAGGCTGTCAGGCACGCCGGGCAATACACCGCCCGGGCTTTACCTGCACGGCGCCGTCGGCCGTGGCAAGAGTTGGCTGCTCGACGGTTTTTTCCAGGCGATCCCCATTGCCCAAAAGCAGCGCCTGCACTTCCACGGTTTTTTTGCCCGCCTGCACGAGGGCATGTTCAGCCATCGCGACCAACCGGATGCGCTGGCGACCACGCTGGATGATTTATTGAGCGATTGTCGGGTGCTGTGTTTCGACGAGTTTCACGTCCACGACATCGGCGATGCGATGCTCATCACGCGACTGTTCAAGGCGCTGTTCCACAGGGGGATCCTCCTGCTGGTCACCTCCAATTACCCGCCTGAAGGCCTGCTGCCCAACCCGCTTTACCATGCGCGCTTCAAGCCCGTGATCGACCTGATCAATGCGCGCATGCAGGTCATGGAAGTCGGCGGGCCCCACGACTATCGCAGCCAGGCCCGAACCCATGCGCACCAGCTGTTCACCCAGGGCCGCTACGTCTGGCCCGCCACGCTGGCGCAACGCCAGGCATCGAACCTGCCGGCGCCGAACGCATCGGCCATTGCCTTGGCTGTTGGCACTCGCCATCTATCGGCCCGCTACTGCGAAGGACGCGTCGTCGGTTTTACTTTCAGCGACCTGTGCGACCACCCCACAGCGGTCATGGATTACCTGGAACTTTGCCGCCGCTTCGATCACTGGATCATCGACGACCTGCCCGACCTCGCCGACTGCTCGATTGCCGCCCAGCAGCGCTTCATCAACCTGGTCGACGTCTTGTATGACCAGGACAAGCACCTGACATTGCTGAGCCAGCGCTCCCTGCGCGAAAGCCTGGGCGGTGACGCTATAGACCTGGCGCGCACGCGCAGCCGGTTGGGGCAATTGGTGGAGGTAAGGGAGGGGGTTTGAGTTGGGGGCAGGCATCTGTAGGAGCGAGCATGCTCGCGATGGTCGTCAACGATGACGCTGGGCACCTGACACCCCTCGGTGCTTTCAGGTTCATCGTCGGAACGCCGCCCGGAGCATGCTCGCTCCTACAGGTTATTCACCCGCCGTGAGGCCAGGTTTCTCAGTCGCTGTGAGGACGCAAATCAACCGGCCAGGCCGACAAACATATCCTGCACGTCATCATGGTTATCGAGCCCTTCAAGGAACGCTTCGACCTCAGCCATTTGCTCGTCGCTCAGGCCGCTGACCGGGTTCTTCGGCTGGTAGCCCAACTTGGCCGACAACACGGTGAAACCTTGCTCAGGCAGGGCTTTTTGTACCGCGTCCAGGTCCGTAGGTTCGGTCAGGAACAGCGTCGCGCCGTCTTCGCCTGGTTCGAAATCCTGGGCACCGGCTTCGATGGCGGCCATTTCCGGATCGGCATCGGGGGTGTCCGGCGAGGCCTCGATCATGCCCACGTGGTTGAAGTCCCAGGCCACCGAACCGGAAGCGCCCAGTTGGCCCTTGCGAAAAGCAACGCGGATTTCAGCGACGGTGCGGTTGATGTTGTCCGTTACGCACTCGACGATCAGCGGTACCTGATGCGGCGCGAAGCCTTCATAGGTCACGCGATGGTATTGCACGGTTTCGCCCAGCAGACCGGCGCCTTTCTTGATCGCGCGATCCAGGGTTTCCTTTGGCATCGAAGCTTTCTTGGCCTGTTCGACCACCAGACGCAGGTGTGCGTTGGTGGCGGTATCGGCACCGTTGCGCGCAGCAATGGTAATTTCCTTCACCAGTTTGCCGAAGATCTTGCCCTTGGCATTGGCTGCCGCTTCTTTGTGTTTAACCTTCCACTGTGCGCCCATTACTCACTCTCTTGTCTATGGCGCCGAAACATCTATTGGCCGACGCATGGCGCCAAGTTTATACGGCCTAAAGTTGGCAATCGACCAAAAAATCTCAGGGTCATCCAAGGATCGGCATCTTTACCGATGGTTGTAGGGCAATTCTGAAATTTCGATTGGCGATGTCCACAAGGCATGCGGGTTTCGTACTCTCTGTGGCCGTACTCCATGGTAGAAACACGTCCGATGCACAACGACAAGGAAAGTCCCTACACCCTGACACTCCTCGACGACCACCTGAGTTTGCAAGTTGTGCAGTTCAGTGGGCACGAGGCCCTCAACCAACCCTATCGATTCGATATCGAAGTGATCGGCCTGGCACCGGCCCTCAACCTTGAACGGCTGCTGCAACAATCGGCGTTGCTCGACCTTGGGCAAGGCCAGGGCATTCATGGCGTATTGCACAGCGCCAGCTGCGAACACCGGGGGCAAGGACGGGTGAGCTATAAACTGGTCCTGGTGCCGGCCCTTCAAGCGCTGGATCGATACCCATCGCGGCGGATCTTCCAGCACCTCAGCGTGCCGATGATCCTGCGCCAGCTGCTGGAAGAACATGACCTGCCCGCCGACAGCTATCGCCTGGAGCTGGCAGACGGGCATTATCCCCTGCGGCCTTTTTGCATTCAGTACGAGGAAACCGACTTGGCCTTGCTGCAGCGCCTGTGCGAGGAGGAAGGCATTCACTATCACTTCGAACACCGGCGTGACGGTCATGTACTGGTGTTGGCCGACGACAACATGAGCTTTCCCCAGGAGCCGCTGCTGATGCCTTTCCAGGGCGATGAACCAGGCGATGGCACCACGCCTGTGATCAGCGAGTTGTTCCAGCGCCATGACTCACAAGCCGTTTACCCACGAGTGGCGGCGAAAAATCGTGGAATTGCGATCGATGAAGGCGCGGCCAATCACGCTTTTTCCCACACCTGTGTACCCCGCCCTTCCCAGGAGCAACGTCATCGAGATCAACTCGAGCGCCGCGACCTGCAGCGTATGCGTTGCCAGCAATTGCAGCTCCACGGAAAAAGCAATCAGGGCCTGTTACGCAGCGCACGCATCGTGCAGATAGCCGAGCATCCCGTGCCTGGGTTCAACGACCAATGGCTGGTCTGCCAGGCACGGCATCATGGCCAGCAGGGTTCGATCCTGTCTCAGGACAGCATTGCCCGGCGTTATCACAATCAGTTCACGGCCATTCCCTGGTCGACGGTTTTTCGCCCACCCCTGGACCAGGCCAGGCCGCGCATCCCTGGCTTCCAGCCCGCCCGGGTCCATGGCCTGCCTGGGCAGCACGCAAAACAGGATGATCAAGGCCGCCTGCTGGTGACTTTGTGGCCAGGCAGGGAGGTCGATCCCAAGGCGAGCACCGGCCTCTGGCTGCCTGTCGCGCTGGCGATGTCCCCTGCCCCCGGGGAACCGAGCCAGCTGCCAATGGCCGGCAGCGACGGCTGGGTCAGTTTTCTCGACAGCGACCCCGACCGACCGGTGTTCTGCGCCAGCGGTGGGCAGCTGCGCAGCCCGCCAGCGGTACGCACCGACACCCGCCACAGCGACACCCGCCTGCTGCTCGACTGGCTGATCAATCGCACCGACCCCGAGTGACCGTTCAGGTGCGCAGGGTTTTTATGGTGATCGCCTGATTGGGCACGCGGGCCTTGTGGCTGCCTTGGCCCGCGGGGCGGCTGTTCCAGTGCGGGATGAGTACCACGGCAGAGAACAATGCACAGCCGGCAAAGACGATGAAGACGGTAACGCTGTCGAAGTAGCCTGGCAGCAACCCACCGAGAATCGCCCCGACCGAACCGCAACCGTTGACGAACCCCGCTGCCGTGGCACCCGCCTTGGCGGTGCCGAAGTCGATGGCGGCCGCACCGCTGATCATCGAGTCAGGTCCGTAGAGCGTCAGGCCCATGACGAACAGCAAGGCCACAACCAGCACCACGCTACCGCTGTGCAGCGCACCCATGAAAAACCCCAGGGACACGGTCAATGCCAACAGGCTCAGCACGCAGGCCGGCATGCGCCGGGCGCCGAACAGTTTGTCCGAGGCCAGGCCGAGCATGATCGGCCCGAGCAAGCCGGCCAGTTCGAACGCGGTAGGAATGATCGCCGCGCCGACCTTGCCCACCGAGGGCATCTGTTCGAAAACGATCACCGGGCCCCAGAGCAGAATCGCGTAGCGCGCCGGCTTGAGCATGAAATACGCCAACCCCAGCACCAGCACCGTACGGTTGCGCAGGATGTCCTTCAACGGCTCCCACAGGCTGATCTTGCTTTGGGCATGGGCCTCCTCGACGCTCAGCTGCGGCTCTGGCTCAACCGCCGGCAAGCCGACGTCTTGCGGTGTATTGCGTTGGAAAATAAAAAACAGCACGGCGACCAGCCCAACCACCGCCGCACTGGAAATGAACGCCGCATGCCAGCTGCCGATCAGCGTATAGGCCCACCAACCGGCAAATGGCGAGGCCACCAGGCCGCCGAAGGCGTAGCAGGAACTCCACAGTCCCAGCACCTGCCCGCGCTGTTGGGCGGGAAAGAAACTGCCAAGGTTCTTGCACAACCCCGACCAACCGGTGGACTGCGCCAGGCCCTGGATCAGCATGCAGGTGGCGAAGATCGGCAAGGTGGCGAAACTGCCCATCACCAGTGCCGCTGCGGCGGAAATCAGCAACCCGCCCAGCACCACCACCCGCGGCCCGAAGCGGTCGGCCAGGATGCCCCAGGTGAATTGGCCGATGGCGTAGGCGGCCAGGTAGATCGCGTCGAGGTTGGCCATGGCCATCTTGTCGAGCATGAAGGTCGGGTCTTCGCCGATGCCGAGCTTGGCCACGGAAAATGCTTTGCGGGTGAAGTAGAAAGCGGCGTAGGCAAGCCAGGTGATCGCGAAGATCTGCACGCGCCAACGTTTGAGGGTGCCGATGTGCTGGTTCATTGTGGTTCTGACCTCAGGGTATGAGTGTGCCGGCAGATCTGAAAGAAAACGCCTGTGTTCTTATTGTTGAGCACTGCGAAATCACCTTGTCCCTGTGGGCGATTCCGGTCAGATGAGTCCTGTGTCCTGCACGCAAGGGCTCATGGCATCCGCGCTAATCGACCGAGCAGTCACGGAACCTGAGATGAATAGAAACAATTACTGATTAATAAGTGAAATCGCTTTATCGTATTTCCAAAATAAGCGCAGCTTGTTACTGGAGATTCCCATGTCGGTTTCCCACGCCCAACTCAAAGCCTTCCATGCCGTGGCCGTGCATGGCAACTTCACCAAAGCCGCCGAACGGTTGTTTCTCACCCAGCCTGCGATTTCCGACCAGGTGCGCAAACTCGAAGAACGCTACGGTGTTTTGCTGTTCCACCGCAACAAACGCTCGGTACGCCTCACCTATCTGGGCGAGCGCTTGTTGAGCGTCACCCAGAAACTGTTCGTGATCGAAGCCGAGGCCCAGGAATTGTTGCAGGACTCCCAGGCATTGCAGACCGGCAGCCTGATTCTGGCGGTGGATGCGCCAGTGCATGTACTGCCACAGATCGCGCGCTTCTGCGAACGCTACCCCGGCATCAGCGTGAAGATCGAAACCGGCAACACCGACGAGTCGCTGTTCCGATTGTTCAATTACCAGGCCGACCTGGCGTTGCTCGGTCGCGAGGTGAGCGACGAACGATTGATCTCGCTGCCGCTGCGCAATGACCCGATGGTGGCATTCGTGTCGCGCAATCACCCGTGGGCGGATCGCCAATCCATCACCCTCGCGGACCTGGATGACACGCCGCTGGTATTGCGCGAAATCGGTTCGGTGACCCGTCAGACCCTGGAAGAAGAAATGGCCGGGGCGGGGTTCCGCATTCGCCCGGCGATCCAGGTCGAGGGTCGGGAAGCCGCCCGTGAGGCGGTGGTGGTGGGAATCGGGATTGGCGTGGTCTCGGCGGCTGAATTCGGCGCCGACTCACGGGTATGCGCGTTGCCGATCACCGATTGCAAACGGCGGTTGACGGAAACGCTGGTGTGCTTGCGCGAACAGAGCTCGCGGCGGATTGTGGCGACGTTTTTGGAGATGGTTCGCGAAAGTCTGGTGTAGGCAGGCCAGGCCCCTTCGCGAGCAGGCTCGCTCCCACAAGGGATTTGTGTCGCACACAAAACCACTGTGGGAGCGAGCCTGCTCGCGAAGGCAGACGAGTCGGTCTACCTGGAAGGCGCCAAGCCGAAAAACGCCTGGATCAAACGCAAGTCCCGCCGCCGCTCCATGCACCCCATCATGTGCCGATTGACCAACCCCTCCCCGATGATCGGCACCGCCGCCACCCGCGGGTCATGGCTGACCTCCACCGACGACACCACGCCCACGCCCAGCTCGGCAGCGACCGCCTCGGTCACCGCTTCGCGGCTGTCCAGCTCCAGCAACACCCGCGGATTGACCTTCGCCTGTACGCAGGCGTCATCGAAGGTACGCCGGGTGATCGAACTCGGTTCACGCAACACCATGATCACCTGGTCCAGATCCTTGAGCGGTACGCCTTTGGTGCGCCGCGCCCAGGGATGCCCCTCGGGTACCAGCGCGCATATCCGCGATTCGCTCAGGGCCTGCAAGTGCAGGCCCTTGCGCGGTTCGACCTCGGTCAGTACCGCCACGTCGGCATGCTCGGACAACAACGCCGCCAGGGTTTCCTGGGCATTGCCCAAGCGCAGGTTCACGGTGATCCCCGGATAACGCGCACGCAGGCTCGCGAGCATCGGCATGACCATGTGCGGACCGTCCGCCGCCACTTCCAGGCGCCCGGTCAATAACTGCCGGTTGGCCTCCAGCATCGCTTGCGCTTCTTCGGCCAGACCAAACATCGCCCGGGTGATCGCCGCCAGTCGGGTGCCCTCCTCCGTCAGCTCCACCCGTCGCGCGGTGCGGCGCAACAGGGTGATCTGGTAGTGCTCCTCCAGCGCCTTGATGTGCCCGGTGACCGCCGGCTGGCTGATGAACAGTCGAGCAGCGGCGCGAGTGAAGCTGCCCTCACGGGCCACGGCATCGAAGGCACGGAGCTGAAACAGGTTCATGAATAAGTCTCACTGATGGCTGGCATAACGACAAACAATTTGATTGATAGCTCGGCAAATTGCAATTTAAGCCCCGTAGCTTGATCCCATCGATTGCGAGGACACGAGAATGAGTACTGCCGCCCCCATCCTGCTCACCCCCGGCCCGTTGACGACGTCGGCCCGCACCCGCCAGGCGATGATGGTTGACTGGGGTTCATGGGATGACCGATTCAACCAGTTGACCGCCAGCCTGTGCGACCAACTGCTGGCGATCATCAACGGCGCGGCCAGCCACCACTGTGTGCCCCTGCAAGGCAGCGGCACCTTCGCCGTGGAAGCGGCGATCGGCACGCTGGTGCCACGCGACGGCAAGATCCTGGTGCTGATCAACGGTGCCTACGGCAAGCGCCTGGCGAAGATTTGCGAAGTGCTGGGCCGCTCGTTCAGTACGTTCGAGACCGCCGAAGACGAACCGACCACCGCTGCCGACGTCGACCGCCTGCTGCGGGCCGACGATGGCATCACCCACGTTGCCCTGATTCACTGCGAAACCAGCACCGGCATCCTCAATCCGCTGCCGGAAATCGCCCAGGTGGTCGCGCAACACGGCAAACGCCTGATCATCGATGCCATGAGCTCCTTCGGCGCGCTGCCGGTGGACGCGCAACAGGTGCCGTTCGATGCGCTGATCGCCGCTTCCGGCAAATGCCTGGAAGGCGTACCGGGCATGGGGTTCGTTTTCGCCCGCAAAGAATCCCTGGCCAACGCCGCCGGCAACTCGCACTCCCTGGCGATGGACCTGCACGACCAGCACACCTACATGGCCAAGACCGGGCAATGGCGCTTCACCCCGCCGACCCACGTGGTCGCCGCGTTGCACGAAGCCCTGCTGCAATACAACGAAGAAGGTGGCCTGCCAGCCCGCCACCAGCGCTACGCCGCCAACTGCCAGGCCCTGATGGAGGAGATGGCCGCGCTGGGCCTGCGCAGCTTCCTGCCGGCCGCCATCCAGGCGCCGATCATCGCGACCTTCCATGCACCGAAAGATCCGCGCTATCAGTTCAAGGCGTTCTACGAGCGGGTCAAGGCCAAGGGTTACATCCTCTACCCCGGCAAGCTGACCCAGGTCGAGACGTTCCGCGTCGGCTGCATCGGCCATGTGCAACCTTCGCAAATGCGCGAAGCCGTGGCGGCGATTGCCGAGGTGCTGCGCGAGATGGAAGTCCTCGAGATCTAACCTCCACCACTTTCCCCTGTGGGAGCGGGCTTGCTCGCGAAAGCGTCCTGGCATTCAACGATGATGTCGACTGACACTCCGCCTTCGCGAGCAGGCTCGCTCCCACAAAAAGCAGCTCTCCATTTAGCCAGTTGCCACAGGACTTGATCACCATGAACTACACCACCCCAACCAAACTGCAAGCCGCCATCCTCGACTGGGCCGGCACCGTGGTCGACTTCGGCTCGTTCGCACCAACGCAGATTTTCGTCGAGGCGTTCGCCGAGTTCGACGTCCAGGTCTCCATTGAAGAAGCCCGTGGCCCGATGGGCATGGGCAAGTGGGACCACATCCGCACCCTGTGCGATCAGCCGCAAGTCGCCGAGCGCTATCGCAAGGTATTCGGCCGTACGCCCACCGACGCTGACGTCACCGCCATCTACCAGCGTTTCATGCCACTGCAGATCGAGAAAATCGCCGAACACTCGGCGCTGATTCCCGGCGCCCTGGACACCATCGCCAACCTGCGCCAACAGGGGATCAAGATTGGCTCCTGCTCCGGCTATCCGAAACAGGTCATGGATAAAGTCGTCGAACTGGCCGCCACCAACGGCTACGTGGCCGACCACGTGGTCGCCACCGACGAAGTGCCGAACGGCCGTCCATGGCCAGCACAGGCATTGGCCAACGTGATCGCCCTGGGCATCGACGATGTCGCCGCTTGCGTGAAGATCGACGACACCGTACCGGGCATTCTCGAAGGCCGTCGTGCCGGCATGTGGACCGTGGCGCTGATCTGTTCGGGCAACGCGCTGGGGCTGGACTATGAAGGCTATCGCGCCCTGGACAGCGACACGCTGGACAGCGAACGCAAGCGCATCCACGCCTTGTTCGAAGGTTCGCGCCCGCACTACATGATCGACACCATCACCGACTTGCCAGAAGTGATTGCCGACATCAACAAGCGCTTGGCCAAAGGCGAGATGCCGCAAACCAATTGACTCACCGCCCCCCTTTGTAGGAGCTGCCGCAGGCTGCGATCTTTTGATCTTAAAAAGTCAAAAGATCGCAGCCTGCGGCAGCTCCTACAGAGCATTCAGCGTCAAATAGCCTCAGGCAAACCCGGTGAAACAGGATTACAGTTAACGGTGGTTACACCCCCCTGTGAGGAACACCGTATGCCGTGGAAAAATTCCGACTCGCGCTACAGCACCGTTTCGATCGCGCTGCATTGGTTGATGCTGGTCCTGCTGGCATTGGTTTACGCCTGCATCGAGCTGCGCGGCCTTTTTCCCAAGGGTAGCGGTGGTCGAACGCTGATCGTGGAGTCGCACTTCATGCTTGGCCTGACCGTATTCGTGCTGGTCTGGCTACGCTTGTTCGCCCGCAGCCTCGGCCCGGCACCGCAGATCTTCCCAGCCTCGCCCCAGTGGCAAACCATGCTGGCCAGATTGATGCACTGGGCGCTGTACATCTTTATGATCGTCATGCCCATACTGGGTTGGCTGGTCACCAGCGCCAAAGGTAACCAGGTGATGTTCTACGGCTTCGACCTGCCCCTTTTGATCGCGCAGGACAAAGACCTGGCCAAGCAGATCCAGGGCTGGCACGAACTCGGTGGCACCATCGGCTACTGGCTGATCGGCCTGCACGCCGTCGCCGGGCTGTATCATCACTATGTGGTGGGCGATAACACCTTGTTGCGGATGATGCCCAAGCGGGTGAACAGGGACACTTGAGATCACCCGTATCAGGCTTGTGGATTGAAACCCCGCAGGCCTTGCAAGCCGCCCGTGTGAATAAAGATCAGCCGCGTACCCGGGGCAAACTTCCCCGCCTCGACCTGCTGCCTGAGCGCCAGCAATGCCTTGCCGGTGTACAGCGGTTCCAGGGCAATGCCGCTGGCTTGTTCGGTCCGCGCGATGAATTCGAGTAACGGCGGGTCAACCTTGGCAAAGCCTCCACGGCTGGCGTCGAACAGTTCATAAGACGAATGATTCACGCCCGCCTCCTCCACAATCCTTGCGACCTGCTGTGCCACGCCATGATCACCGGGCACCGCCAGGGCGCCATAGACCGGGTGCTCTCCCGCCTCGGCCAGGACCAGGCCCGCCAAGGTCGTGCCGGTTCCGCAGGCCAGCCACCAACCGTCGTAGCCGCTCCAGCCCAGTGCGTCCAGTTGCCGACAGGCCAATGCCTTGAGTTGCACGCAACCCTGTGCCCCCGGCAGCCCGCCGCCGCCTTCCGCAACCGCAAGCAGATCGGGATACTGCGCCAGCCATGGCTCCCAAAAACCCGCTTCATGCCGCGCCCGATAACCGCCATAACCAAGCCAGTGCAGTTGCATGCCCAACGCCTGCAAATCGTTCACCGTCGGCGTTTGTTGAGCATGTCCGCGCAACAGGCCGACCGTGGCGAAACCGAAACGCTTGCCGGCTGCGGCCAGCGCATGCAGGTGATTGGAATGCGCACCGCCGAGGCTGATGATGCCCTTGGCGCCTGCCTGGTCGGCTGCCTTGAGGTGTTCGGTGAGTTTGAACCATTTGTTGCCGCTGATCAGCGGGTCGATCTGGTCCAGGCGCAGGATGGCGACTTCGATGTCGGCGGTTTTGAGCCAGTCAAGATGGAGGGACTCGAGGGGCGCTTGGGGTAGCCAGTTGGAAGCAGAAGAAAACATTGGCGCCTGATTGAGCTCATGAAGAGTCAGCATTCTAGTCGCTCATAAGCAGCTATCGCGAGCAGGCTCGCTCCCACAAGGGTTCTCTGAACGACACAGATCCAATGTGGGAGCGAGCCTGCTCGCGAAGGCCATTGGCACGCGGGGCTTGCGGATTACAACTCGGCCGCCAACCGCGATCCCTGATTGATCGCCCGCTTGGCATCCAGCTCCGCCGCTACATCCGCGCCACCGATCAGATGCACGTTCTGCCCCGCCGCCACCAGGCCGTCCTGCAACTCGCGCAACGGGTCCTGCCCTGCGCAGATCACGATATTGTCCACCGCCAGCACCTGCGGCTCACCGGTTTCGCCGATGCGGATGTGCAGGCCTTCGTCGTCGATCTTCAGGTACTCGACACTGTTGAGCATCTGCACCTTCTTGTTCTTCAATCCGGTGCGATGAATCCAGCCAGTGGTCTTGCCCAGGCCGTCGCCGACCTTGGATTTCTTGCGTTGCAGCAGGAACACTTCGCGGGCCGGCGCATGGGGGGCTGCCTTGATCCCGGCGACACCGCCGCGTGCTTCAAGGTGCGTATCGATGCCCCACTCCTTCCAGAACTCATCGCGGTTCAGGCTGGTGGCCTGCCCCTGGTGAACCAGGAACTCCGACACGTCGAAACCGATACCGCCGGCACCGATCACTGCAACACGCTTGCCCACTGGTTTGCGCTCAAGCAGCACGTCCAGGTAGCTCAGCACCTTGGCATTGTCCACGCCCTCAATCGCCGGCAACCGCGGCGCAATGCCGGTGGCCAGGATGATCTCGTCGTAGCCGCCCTCGACCAGCTTTGCCACATCGACACGGGTGTTCAGGCACACCTCGACGTTGGTGGTTTGCAGCTTGCGACCGAAATAACGCAAGGTCTCGAAGAATTCTTCCTTGCCCGGCACCCGCTTGGCGACGTTGAACTGACCGCCGATTTCGCTGGCCGAATCAAACAGCGTCACTTCGTGGCCACGCTCGGCCGCCACGGTCGCGGCGGACAGGCCGGCAGGCCCGGCACCGACCACGGCGATTTTCTTGACCTGCTGCACCGGCACATAGTTGAGTTCGGTTTCGTGGCAGGCACGCGGGTTGACCAGGCAACTGGTCAACTTGCCGCCGAAGGTGTGGTCCAGGCACGCCTGGTTGCAACCGATGCAGGTGTTGATTTCATCGGCGCGACCTTCCGCAGCCTTGTTGACGAAGTCCGGGTCGGCCAGGAACGGCCGCGCCATGGAAACCATGTCGGCATCGCCTTCGGCAAGGATCTGCTCGGCGACTTCCGGGGTGTTGATGCGGTTGGTGGTGATCAGCGGAATGTTCACCGAGCCGCGCAGCTTGGCCGTGACCTTGCTGAAGGCCGCGCGCGGCACTTTGGTGGCGATGGTTGGAATCCGCGCTTCGTGCCAGCCGATACCGGTGTTGATGAGCGTCGCACCGGCCTGCTCGATGGCCTTGGCCAACAGCACGATTTCTTCCCAGCTGCTGCCGCCTTCGACCAGGTCGAGCATCGACAGGCGGAAAATGATGATGAAGTTCGGGCCAACCGCCTCGCGTACGCGACGGACGATTTCCACCGGCAGGCGCATGCGGTTTTCGTAGCTGCCACCCCAACGGTCGGTGCGGTGGTTGGTGTGAGCGGCAAGGAACTGGTTAATGAAATAACCTTCCGAGCCCATGATCTCGACACCGTCGTACTCGGCCTGCTGGGCCAGGGTCGAGCAGGTGACGAAATCGCTGATCTGCTTCTCGATGCCTGCCTCGTCCAGCTCCTTGGGCTTGAACGGGTTGATCGGCGCCTGGATGGCGCTTGGCGCGACCTGTTTCGGGCTGTAGGCGTAACGACCGGCGTGCAGGATCTGCATGCAGATCTTGCCGCCCGCCTCATGCACCGCGCGGGTGACGATGCGGTGCTTGAGCGCTTCTTCCTCGGTGGTCAGCTTGGCTGCACCGGAATACACACCGCCCTCGTCGTTCGGACCGATACCGCCAGTGACCATCAAGCCGACACCGCCACGGGCACGCTCGGCGAAATACGCCGCCATGCGCTCGAATCCACCGGGCTTTTCCTCAAGGCCGGTGTGCATCGAACCCATCAGGGTGCGGTTGCGCAACGTGGTGAATCCCAGGTCCAGCGGGGCCAACAGGTGCGGGTAATGAGCGGCGGTCATCGGTAACTCCACAGCGAGCGATCACGGAAAAAGCGGGCGCTCTACGGCCCCCGTCAGTCATGTTCGACAGACTAAAAGCCGCACCGCCGGCACTCAATGACCGAAACTGACAACTTAATGATCGAAATGTGCAGCTGCGTTCACGCCGGCGCCCCCAACAACTGACTCAACACCGCTCGCAACTTGCCCGGTTTCACCGGTTTGTTCAGCAACGGCGCCTCGAGCCGCTGCAATGCGCGCCGGCACTGATCCGTACGGTCCGCGGTGATGATCACCGCAGGAATTGACTGGCGGTAATGCTCACGCAAATGCCTGACCACATCACATCCCACCACGCCGTGGTCAAGGTGATAGTCCGCCAGGATCAGTTCCGGGGCCTGGCCGGCCAGGGCTGCCAGCGCCGAGGCTTCATCGGTGGCCGTGACGACGTCGCAGCCCCACTGCCCGAGCAACGCGCCCATGCTCTGCAAGATGCTGACTTCATTGTCCAGCACCAGCAAGCGCCGGCCCGGCAATGGATTGCCCGTGCCCGATTGAGGCACCGTGAGGCTGATGGGCAACGGCACTTCACGGGAGATCGGCACCTCGATGCTGAACATCGAACCCCGGCCGGGCAGTGAATGCACCTGGATCCGGTAGTTGAGGATTTTTGCGATGCGCTCGACGATCGCCAGCCCCAGCCCCACGCCCTTGCGGTCGGCCGCGCGGCCAACGTCCAGTTGATTGAATTCGAGGAAGATCGAATCGAGGCGATCGGCCGGAATCCCGCGGCCGGTGTCCCACACTTCCAGGCGCAGCTTGTCGCCCCGGCGCCTCGCCGCCAGCAGGATGCTGCCCTCGTCGGTGTAGCGGCAGGCGTTGCTGAGGAAGTTGCGCAGGATCCGGGTCATCAGGCGCAGGTCCGTGCAAATGGCGTAGTCGCCCATGTGCACCCGTAAACGCAACCCGGCGGCCTCGGCCACGGACTGGAACTCCGAGACCAGGGGCCCAAGCAACTCGTCGAGGCGATACAGAGCGACATCCGGCTTGACCGCCGCTTGATCGAGCCTTGAGATATCCAGCAAATCGGTGAGCAGATCCTCGGCGCCTTCCAGTGCCTGGTGAGTGCGTTCGACCAGCACCTGCTCGACCTCGGGCAGCTTGCGCTCACGCAAGGTGGAGATCAGCAACCGTGCGGCGTTGAGGGGTTGCAGCAGGTCGTGACTGGCGGCAGCGAGGTATTTGTCCTTGCTGTGATTGGCGGCCTGGGCGGCGTCACGGGCGTCGCGCAAGGCCTTGGCGATCTGCTTACGCTGGGTGATTTGCTGTTGCAGGTTGCGGTTGGCTTCCAACAGCTCATCGGTGCGCGCGGTCACGCGCTGTTCCAGTTCGTCGTTGAGTTGCTGCAGGCGTTGCTGGGCGAGTTTGCGTTCGGTGATGTCGGCGACGAATCCTTCCACCAGCCCTTCCTGGTCGGGCTTGAGCAGCAGGTTCATCAGCACGTCGAGATGGCTGCCATCCTTGCGCCGCAACTGGGTTTCATAGCCGTGCAAGCTGCCCTGGTGGGTGAGGATTTCGCCAATGTTTTCCAGCTCCTGCACACCGCCGACAAACAAATTGCTCGCCAGGTCCGCCAGGGAAAACAGCACCTCCTGCGGGTCTTGATAGCCAAGCATGCGCGCCATCGCCGGGTTGGCGGCGCGCATGCCGTCTTGCAGGCTGGCCTGGAAAATCCCGTGGACCGCGTTTTCGAACAACCATTTGTAGCGATTGCGCTCGGCTTCCAGTTCATCCAGGCGCGCGGCCAGCTCCGGGTAATGGCTCTTGCGCGCCGAATGATTGCCTAATCCGAGCAGGCCCGCCAGTGCCCGTTGTTGCTCGTCAGAGGGCTTCGCCATAGACGACCTCGACATCACGCTGGCTGGATTCACGCGGGTTGGTGAGGATGCACGGGTCATCCATGGCGTGCTGAGACAGGAACGGAATGTCGGAGGTCCTGACCCCGTGCAAACCGAGGGTTTCATGGAAACCGATGGCGTGCTTCAGGGCGATCAAGTGCTCCACCAGGCGCCCGCAGATCTGCCGGTGATTGAGGCCCCGGCAGTCGATGCCGAACGTCTCGGCGATGACCTTGAAGCGGTCCGGCGCCGAGTCGTAGTTGAACGCCACGACGTGTTCGACCAGCACCGCGTTGCACAGGCCATGGGGCAGGTCGAGAAAGCCGCCGAGGCTGTGGGACATGGCATGCACCGCGCCGAGGATCGCATTGGAAAACGCCAGCCCGGCCTGCATGCTGCCGAGCATGATTTTCTCGCGCAGGGCGATGTCCGTCGGGTTGGCGATCATCTGCACCAGGTTGCCGTTGATCAGGCGCATGGCTTCCAGTGCATGGGGATCGGTCAGCGGCCCGTGCCCGGTGGAGACGAAGGCTTCGATGGCATGCACCAGCGCGTCGATACCGGTACAGGCCGAGAGGAACGGGTCCATGCTCAGGGTGGTTTCGGGGTCGATCAGCGACACGTCCGGTACCACCGCCTTGCTGACGATGGAGAACTTCATGCGCTCCTGCTGATTGGAGATGATCACGAATTGCGAGACGTCGGCCGAGGTGCCGGCCGTTGTCGGAATCAGGATCAGCGGCGGGCTCGGTACGCGGATGGTGTCCACCCCTTCGAACTCGAGGATGCTGCGGCCATGGGCGACGACGATGCCGATGCCTTTACCGCAATCCATCGGGCTGCCGCCGCCGACGGCGACGATCACATCGCAGTGATTTTCCCGGTACAGCTCGGCACCGAGCATCACCTCTTCCACCCGCGGGTTGGGAGAGACGGCGCTGTAGAGGCAATACTCGATACCCAGGGCTTGCAGGCTGGCTTCGACATCCGCGACCCAACCGGCGGCAATCACCCCCGGGTCGCTGACCACCAGGACCTTGCGCGCGCCAAAGGTCTTGGCGTAGTTGCCGACGTTATGCCGGCAGCCGGCACCGAAGATGATTTCAGGCGAAACGAATTTACGCAGTTGACTGAGACTCTGGCTCATTGGAAAGCCTGTTTTTTATTGTTTTGGAAGGTAAGGTCCACACTAACCCATCCAGTGGTGAATGCAATCAGACCAATGGCTGGATTCACCGCAGATCCCTTGTGGGAGCGGGCTTGCTCGCGAATACGGTGTGCCAGTCGGCATATTCTTAACCTGACACACCGCATTCGCGAGCAAGCCCGCTCCCACAAGGGTTTATCCGCGGTAGATCAGGCGGGAAGCCTTCTCATTGCGCAACCTCAAGTGTTCCATACCCAGCCCTGGCGCATCGGCTTCCTCCCGGGCCTTGAGGATCACCCCGTGATGAGGCGACTTGCTGCACACCGGGTCGGCGTTCTCGGCATCGCCCGTCAACATGAACGCCTGGCACCGGCACCCACCCAAATCCTTGTGTTTTTCATCGCAGGAACGGCAGGGTTCCTTCATCCACTCATGGCCGCGAAAACGGTTGAAGCCAAACGAATCGTTCCAGATGTGCTCGATGCTGTGCTCACGCACATTGGGAAATTGCACGGGCAATTGCCGGGCGCTGTGACAAGGCAACGCCGTGCCGTCCGGGGTGATGTCGAGAAACAGGTTGGCCCAGCCATTCATGCAGGTTTTCGGGCGTTCTTCGTAGTAATCCGGGGTGACGAAGATCAGCTTGCACGGATGGCCCTGGGCCTCAAGACGCTCGCGATACTCGTTGGTGATGCGCTCGGCGCGTTGCAATTGCTCGCGCGTCGGCAACAGGCCGACGCGATTGAGCTCGGCCCAGCCATAGAACTGGCAGGTGGCCAATTCGACGAAATCCGCTTCCAGTTCCAGGCACAAATCAATGATCCTGGCGATGTCATCGATGTTGTGTCGATGGGTGACGAAGTTCAGCACCATCGGATAGCCCTGGGCTTTCACCGCCCGGGCCATCGCCAGTTTCTGCGCGAACGCCTTGCGCGAGCCGGCGAGCATGTTGTTCACCGCTTCGTCGGCGGCCTGGAAACTGATCTGGATATGATCGAGCCCGGCGACCTTGAAGTCCCGCACCTTCTGCTCGGTCAGGCCGATGCCCGAGGTGATCAGGTTGGTGTAGTAACCCATGTCCCGGGCGGCCTTGATCAACTCGGCCAGGTCTTGCCTTACCAGTGGTTCGCCACCGGAAAAGCCCAACTGCGCGGCACCCATGTCCCGCGCCTCACGGAATACCCGGATCCATTCCTGTGTGTCCAGTTCCTCGCCGTGCCGGGCGAAATCCAATGGATTGGAGCAATACGGGCACTGCAACGGACAGCGATAGGTCAGCTCCGCCAACAGCCACAACGGCGGTCCCGGTAGCGCGTCATTCGATCCAGAATTGCGCATGGGCCACCTCCAGGAAGGCCAGCACGTCCTCGTCGATCCCCGGTACGTCAGGAAAACTCGCCGTCAGCTGATCGATGATCGCCGCGACGTTGCGCTGGCCGTCCACCAGTTCGAGAATCTGCCCGGCACTGGCGTTGAGTTTGATCATGCCTTCGGGGTACAGCAGCACATGGCAGTCCTGGCGCGGTTCCCATTGCAGGCGAAAGCCCCGGCGCAATGAGGGTGACTGCTCGCGATCGATCAGGCTCACAGGGCAATCCCCCGATGCCAGACGTTGTCCCGGGTGACGGTGTGATACGGCGGACGCTCCAGCTCATAGGCCATGCTCATGGCATCGAGCATGCTCCACAACACGTCGAGCTTGAATTGCAGGATCTGCAGCATGCGTTGCTGGGCCTCGAGGGTGACGTAGTGTGCCAGGGTGATGCGCAAGCCGTGTTCGACATCGCGCCGGGCCTGGCTCAGTCGCGTGCGGAAGTAGTCGTAGCCGGCGACGTCGATCCACGGGTAATGGGTCGGCCAGGCATCGAGTCGCGATTGATGGATCTGCGGTGCGAACAGCTCGGTCAGCGAGCTGCTCGCCGCTTCCTGCCAACAGGCACGACGGGCGAAATTGACGTAGGCATCCACGGCGAAACGTACGCCGGGCAGCACCAACTCCTGTGACAGGATCTGCTCGCGATCGAGCCCCACCGCCTCGCCCAGGCGCAGCCAGGCCTCGATACCGCCTTCGCTGCCGGGCACGCCATCATGATCGAGGATGCGTTGCAGCCATTCGCGGCGCACTTCACGGTCGGGACAATTGGCCAGGATCGCGGCGTCCTTGAGCGGGATGTTGACCTGGTAGTAAAAGCGATTGGCGACCCAGCCCTGGATCTGTTCGCGAGTGGCGCGGCCGGCGTACATCGCTTGATGGAACGGGTGGTGGATGTGGTAGTAGGCGCCCTTGGCACGCAGGGCCTGCTCGAATTCGGTGGGGGTCATGGCTGTATCGGTCATTGCGGGTCTCCGGGGAATCTTCGGTGTCTGATCCGGCCTCAACGCTGGCAAGCCAGCTCCTACAGGGTTTTGCGGCGTACACGAACCTGTAGGAGCTGGCTTGCCAGCGATGGGGCCATCAGCTACAGCTCAATACTCATGCCGTCATAAGCCACCTCGATCCCCCGCCGTTCCAGCAACGCCCGCTCGGCCGAGTCTTCATCGAGGATCGGGTTGGTGTTGTTGATGTGGATCAGCACCTTGCGCTGGCGGGGAAAACCTTGCAGCACTTCCAGCATGCCGCCGGGACCGCTCTGGGGCAGATGGCCCATGTCGCTGCCCAGGCTTTGACCGACCTCGCAGATACGCATCTCGTCATCGCGCCATAGGGTGCCGTCCAGCAACAGGCAATCGGCGCGCTGCATCCAGGCCAGCACTTGATCATCGACCTGGCCCAGGCCAGGTGCGTAAAACAGCGATGCGCCGCTGCGTTGGTCTTCAACGAACAACCCGATGGTGTCGCCCGGTTGCGGATCACCGCGATTGGGCGAATACGGCGGTGCGTTGCTGACCAGGGGAATCGCGTGAAACCGCAGGTGCGCGCAGGCGCCGATACTGAAGGGTTCGCGATCCAGTGCAACCGGTTGCCACTGCAACCCACCATTCCAGTGCCTGAGCATGGTAAACAGCGGGAAACCGCTGCTGAGATCCTGATGAACCCGCTCGGTGCACCACACCGCATGTGGGCAGCCTTCGCGCAAGCTCAACAGGCCGGTGCAGTGATCGATCTGGCTGTCCAGCAGCACCACGCCGGCGATGGCGCTGTCACGCAAGCGTCGCGCCGGTTGCAGCGGCGCAAAACTCTCGAGTTGCGCGCGGATGTCCGGTGAAGCATTGCACAGTACCCAGTCCACCCCGTTGTCGCTCAGGGCAATCGAGGACTGCGTGCGACGCCGGGAGCGCAGGCTGCCATTGCGCATACCGGCGCACTGGCGGCAGTTGCAGTTCCACTGCGGAAAACCACCGCCAGCAGCGGAGCCGAGAACGCGGATGTGCATGGGCAATGCTCCAGAAGGCAGGCCCGGCCAACGCAACGGCTGGCCGGGTGGTCAATCAACGGTTGGCGAAATACATCGTCACTTCGAAGCCAATGCGCAGATCGGTAAACGCGGGTTTAGTCCACATGGGTCATTCCTCTTCTTGTGCCGGGCGATTCCGGTAGAGCCATTAATGCACGGGGCACCGGGCGCCCGAATGCTACTTTCGAAGGAGGTTTGGGGGGGCTTTGGTAGGGGGTAAACGTATACATGAAACACACATAAACCCCTGTAGGAGCTGCCGCAGGCTGCGATCTTTTGATTGTGAATTCCAAGATCAAAAGATCGCAGCCTGCGGCAGCTCCTACAGGGGTTTATGTGCAGTCAGTGAGTTAGAAGAACCCGAGCGGATTGATGTCGTAGCTCACCAGCAGGTTTTTGGTCTGCTGGTAATGGTCGAGCATCATCTTGTGGTTCTCCCGGCCGACGCCGGATTTCTTGTAGCCACCAAACGCCGCATGTGCCGGGTACAGGTGGTAGCAGTTGGTCCATACGCGCCCGGCCTTGATCGCCCGGCCCATGCGGTACGCGCGGTTGATGTCACGGGTCCAGAGACCGGCGCCGAGGCCGAACTCGCTGTCGTTGGCGATGGCCAGCGCTTCGGCTTCGTCCTTGAAGGTGGTGACGCCCACCACCGGCCCGAAGATTTCTTCCTGGAACACGCGCATCTTGTTGTGGCCCTTGAGCAGCGTCGGCTGGATGTAATAGCCGCTGGACAGGTCACCTTCCAGGCGCTCGGCCGCGCCGCCGGTGAGCAGCTCGGCGCCCTCCTCCTGGGCGATGGTCAGGTACGAGAGGATCTTGTCGTATTGCTGTTCGGAGGCCTGGGCGCCGACCATGGTCTCGGTGTCCAGCGGGTTGCCGCGCTTGATCTTGACGATCTTCTTCATGACTTCGGCCATGAACGGTTCGTAGATCGATTCCTGCACCAGTGCCCGGGACGGACAGGTGCAGACTTCGCCCTGGTTGAAAAACGCCAGTACCAGGCCTTCGGCGGCTTTTTCGATGAACGCGGGTTCAGCGTTCATGATGTCTTCGAAGAAGATGTTCGGCGACTTGCCGCCCAGTTCGACAGTGCTCGGAATGATGTTCTCGGCAGCGCAATGCATGATGTGGGCGCCGACGGGGGTCGAGCCGGTGAAGGCGATCTTGGCGATACGCTTGCTGGTGGCCAGGGCCTCGCCGGCTTCGCGACCGAAGCCCTGGACGATGTTCAGTACACCCGCCGGCAGCAGGTCGGCAATCAACTCGGCGAAGACCATGATCGAAAGCGGCGTTTGCTCTGCGGGCTTGAGCACGATGCAGTTGCCCGCGGCCAGCGCTGGCGCGAGTTTCCAGGCGGCCATCAGCAGCGGGAAGTTCCACGGAATGATCTGCCCGACCACGCCCAATGGCTCGTGGAAGTGATAGGCAGTGGTCAGCTCGTTGATCTCGGCGGCGCCGCCTTCCTGGGCGCGGATGCAGCCGGCGAAGTAACGGAAATGGTCGGCCGCCAGGGGTACGTCGGCGTTGAGGGTCTCGCGCACCGCCTTGCCGTTGTCCCAGGTTTCGGTGACGGCGAGGATTTCCAGGTTTTGCTCGATGCGGTCGGCGATTTTCAACAGCACCAGGGAGCGGTCCTGGGCCGAAGTCTTGCCCCAGGCATCGGCGGCGGCATGGGCGGCGTCCAGGGCCTTGTCGATATCGGCGGCGCTGGAGCGCGGGAATTCGGCGATCACTTCACCGTTGACCGGCGAGGTGTTGGTGAAGTACTCGCCATTGACCGGCGCGACGAATTCGCCGCCGATGAAGTTGCCGTAGCGTGGCTTGAAAGTAACGACGGCGCCAGGTGTTCCGGGTTGGGCGTAGATCATGGTGGGCCTCTGTCTGGGTCAATGCCTGTGCAGGCGATGAACCGATACTAGAGAGCCCCGCACGCCAGACGAATGCATCGTTGGCAGGAGGGACTCTCGTTATTTGGTCGTAGGTTCTGCACAAATCCAAATGTGGGAGCGGGCTTGCTCGCGAAGGCGGTGTGTCAGCTACAAAAATGCCTAATGACAGACCGCATTCGCGAGCAAGCCCGCTCCCACAGGGGGGTTGTGATGGGTTGGGGAGTTAGTGCTTGGCTACCAGATCCTTGGGCAGCTTGAAGGTCCAGAGCATGCCGCCCTGGTTGAAGTCCTTCACCCGCTTGGCCACTTCGCCGCCCCACAGCGGCACGGCGCCGCCCCAACCGGAGAGCACCGAAACGTACTGCTCGCCGTCCATTTCCCAGGTCACGGGCGAGCCGAGCACGCCAGAGCCGGTCTGGAATTCCCAGACCTTCTCGCCGGTCTTGGCGTTGAACGCCTGCAGGAAACCTTCCGGCGTGCCGGTGAATACCAGGTTGCCCTTGGTGGTCAGTACACCGCCCCACAGCGGCGCGAAGTTCTTGTGCCGCCACACTTCCTTGCCGGTTTTCGGGTCGATCGCCCGCAGCACGCCGATGTAGTCTTCATTCAATGGCTTGATGGTGAAGCCGGCACCGAGGAACGCCGCACCTTTCTTGTAGGCGATGCCTTCGTTCCAGATGTCCATGCCCCATTCGTTGGACGGCACGTAGAACAACCCGGTGTCGCGGTTGTAGGCCATCGGCATCCAGTTTTTCGCGCCGAGGAATGCCGGCGCTACGAACACCGAGCTGCCTTTGGCTTCGGTGCCCGGTGCGCCAGGACGGCTGGCTTCGTTGTAGATCGGCCGGCCGGTTTTATCCAGGCCGGTGGCCCAGGTGATCTTGTCCACGAACGGAAAGCCACGGATGAATTTGCCGTTGGTGCGATCGAGTACGTAGAAGAAACCATTGCGGTCAGCGGTGGCCGCCGCCTTGATCTCCTTGCCGCCCTCGGTGTAGTTGAACGACACCAGTTCGTTGACGCCGTCATAGTCCCAACCGTCGTGGGGCGTGCTCTGGAAGTGCCACTTGATGGTGCCGTCGTCCGGGTTGAGCGCCAGGCGCGACGACGAGTAGAGGTTGTCGCCGGGGCGCAGGTGCGAGTTCCACGGTGCCGGGTTGCCGGTGCCGAACAACAGCAGGTTGGTTTCCGGGTCGTAGTAACCGCCCAGCCAAGGCGCCGCGCCACCGGTCTTCCACAGGTCACCCGGCCAGGTCTTGCCCGCCTCGCCGCCGGAGATGCCGTTTTCCACGGCTTTGCCGTCCTTGTAGACGTAACCCATGTGGCCTTCGACCGTCGGCCGGGTCCACAGCAAAGTACCGTTTTTCGGGTCGTAGGCTTCGATCTTGCCCACCACGCCGAATTCGCCACCAGCCACGCCGGTAATCAGCTTGCCGTTGATCACCAGTGGCGCGGCGCTGATCGAGTAACCTTCCTTGTGGTCGGCGACTTTCTTGCTCCAGACCACCTTGCCGGTGTCCTTGTTCAGCGCCACGAGCTTGGCGTCGAGGGTGCCGAAGATCACCAGGTCGCCGTACAGCGCGACGCCGCGGTTGATCACGTCGCAGCAGGGGCGAATGTCATCCGGCAGACGCGCGTCGTATTGCCAGAGTTTCTTGCCGGTGCGTGCATCCACGGCGAACACCCGTGAATAGGAACCGGTCATGTACATCACACCGTCCTTGACCATCGGTTGCGCTTGCTGACCGCGCTGCTTTTCCCCACCGAAGGAGAAGGCCCACGCCGGTCGCAGTTCCTTGACGTTGTCGACGTTGAGAATGTCCAGCGGGCTGTAGCGCTGCCCCTGCACACCCAGGCCGTTGGTCACGACCTGCTCGGGGTTTTTCGGGTCCTGGAGAATGTCCTGGTCGGAAACCCCGGCCAATGCCTGACCGGACAACAGCATGGCACTGAGCAACAGGCTCAAGACGAAGGGCTGGCGACGTGCGGGTTGAGTCATGACGGCTTCCTCTGCAGTTTTTGTTATTTCCGGGAAATTTTCCCGGTCTGGTGCAGATTCTTGGGCGCCGCCGCCCGGACAACAATTGCCCGCAATGTGGAGATTTCTAGTTCCTTGGTACAGGTTTGGATGCTGACCAGCACCGATCCCACAGGGGATTGGGGTGGGTCAGTTGTTGGCGGCGGAATCGACTCGCGTCATCTGCGCACGCTCATACCGCGGGTACAAATGGCTGACGCTGCGAATCAGCTCATAGCGGCTCAGGCTGATCCCGGCGAATCGCTCAGGAATGGGGCTGCGGATCATCTCGCTCATGTCGCTACCATTGGCCGCACCGTCGCGCATCAATTGATCGAGCCAGCCCAGGTAGTCGCGCATCTGTGCGAAGGGTTGAGGATCGCTGGCAACCGGGCCGTGACCGGGCACGATCTGCTTCCAGGGCAGACCCTGCAGGGTCGCGATATCGGCCAGCCACACCGATAGCCCCGGACTGTTGGGCGTGGTCAGTGCCCGTTGATAAAACACCAGGTCGCCGGCAAACAGCACGCCGGTTCGCTGGTCGAGAATAGCCAGATCCGCACCCGTATGCCCACCCAGGCTCAGCAGGCGCAGATCGTGATTCCCAAAACTTTTCTCACCGGGCGTCAGCGTCTGCGTCGGCAACACCACTTCGGTGCCACGCATCCAGTCGCCAACCAGCCGGTACATGTTCTCGGCCATGGCGTCGCCCTGCTTTTGCAGTAACTCAGTGGTGCCGGCCAGGGCGCCGATCGGCACGTCGATAAACGCCTGGTTGCCCAGCACATGATCAGGATGATGATGGGTCAACAGGACCTGGATCACCGGCTTGTCGGTGGTCGCCGCAATGGCCCGACGCATGGCCTCGCCATAACGTCTGGACGGCCCGGTATCGATCACCACCACGCCGCGCTCGGTAACGATGAATGCCGTGTTGACGATGTTGCCGCCATTTTCCCTGGCGAAATTATCGGTGCTGCCTTCCAGCAACCAGGTGTCTTCGGCGATCTGCCTGGGCTTGAGCGAGTACTCCAGATCAGCCATGGCTGGCAGGCCCAGGCCGAGCAACAACAGCAGCATCCAACGCATGACAGGCTCCTTGAATTCAGGGGATCGACGCATCGAATTGATTGCCGCTGTTATCCCGTAGCAACAGGCGCGTCTGCCCTGCCCCTTCGATATCAAAGGCCAGGCTGGGGTTTTCGCTGACGGCGGGGAACAGTTCGAGACGGGCCAGCAGTTGATCGTGCTGATCGCGCAGCTCGGCATGTTCGAGGAAAAATTCCGGGATGCCACTGACCATGCCGTTGTCCATCGGATGTGCCACCTGCACGCGCACGCGGCTGAATTCACCACGAGGATAACGACCACCGAGCACCTCACCGACATGCTCTTCCCAACCCGCCTCAGTGCGCACCACGCTTGGCGCGGTGCAACCGCCACCCGCGGCGTCGATCAGGGTCGACCCCACATGCCACACGCCGTCACGGGTCAGTACCGCCGCGCGCAAAGGCGTTGCCTGTTCGACGCGGATGCGGATCGACAGCCATGGCAGCACGCCACTGAGCGGCTGGAAATCGACGATTTTCGGCAAGGGGTTGAGTTCAGCCCAGGCGAGGATCCTGACCACTTCGCCCTTGAAGGCTCGGGCATCGATTTCCAGCGGCACTTGACGTGCGTCTTCGGCGAACGGTGGCGCCAGCACTTTGACCCGCTCATCGAACACGAACGGCGCCTCACCGAGCATTTGCTTGTGATAGAAGGCCCACATCACCGACGGCACCGGGTCTTTGCCGGGATCGACAGCGCCCGCATGGGCTGCCAGGCTCAAACAGCAGGCCAACAGACAACTCCTTTGCCAATTCATCGCCTGCTCCTATTGGTACATTTCGGGCACGTCGTAGCGCAGGCCGTAACGGCCGTAGATGGTTTTCACCGAACCCTCGCGGATCAGGCTTTCCAGCGCCTCCTCCACGGCATAGGCCAGTTGCCGATTGCTTTCGTGGACGGCCATGCCGATCTCCCAGAGTTGCTTGCCCATGTTCGGGTAAGCGTTTTCTGCCAGGGCCAATTGCGGGTCGGCGGCTTCGTGCACCTGCCAGTCGATTTCGCCACGCATGGCCATGACGGCGTCGACCTCACCGGCCTTCATCGCCGCAAACGCCTGGGGCACGCCCGGATAGTGGCGGGTCTTGCCGGCGAGCATGCCGTTGAACACCGAGGTCAGGTAGAACGACGGTACGCTGTCGACCTCGACACCGATCGGATGCTGTTCAAACACCGCGACGCTGGCGACCTTGTCCAGCCGGCGGCGGTCGTAAGCGACTTGCCATTGCTCGTTCTGGTAAGGGCCGAACATCACCACATGGCCGTTTTCCATCTCGCCGAATTCGTTGCGTTTCTGCGCATAATCGCGGTCATAAGGCACCCGCATCATCAGGTCGGCCAGTTGCTGGTTGTGCAGTGGGCTGGCACGCCAGATGTAATCGCGCAGGTCATCGTCGAGCTTCTCCCCGGCGGGCGCCCAGATCAGCGTCAAACGCACACCCAGGGCCTTGGCCAGCGCCTGGGCCAGTTCCACGTCTACGCCCCGGGGGTGGCCCGCGTCTTCAAAACTGTAGGGGGCGAAGTCCTTGTAGACCGCCACTTTCAGTTCACCGGCGGCGATCATTTCGTCATAGTTGCGAACCTGCGCCTGCACCGACTGGCAGCACAGCCACACAGCGCTGATCAATACCGCGAGCAGGCGCATGGGTCACTCCTCGACGTGGACGCTGTCCAAATACGTACGCACCGCCCACAGGGCTTCCTGGCTCAGGTAATCCGCCATTTTCGGCATGTAGACCCGACCATCACGCACCGCGCCGTGGCGCACTCGTTCGACGAACCACTCATCACCGGCATCCGCGACATCGAGCATGCGCAAATCGGGGGCGATGCCACCGGACTTGGCTTCCAGGCCATGACAGGCCGCGCAGTTCTGGTTGTAGGCCGACGCGCCGATTTCCACCGCCTTATCGTGCTCCGGGGAAGTACGGTAAGGGTTCACCGCCGCCCAGCCATCGGCATCGAGCGGTACGCCGGCATCCTTGATCGGGGTCAGGCCCTGGGTGGCGACGGCCTGCGGCACCACATTGCCGTGGGCCCAGACGGAACCCGCACTGATAAGACCGGCCAGCAGCCCGGTCACGAGCAAGGCGTTGCGTTTTGTTGTCATTGTTATGCCCTCAGGATTGCACGCAAGACCTCTTGGCAGAGGCTATGGCAGCCATCTTAGAAACCCCGTGGCGCGCACCCCATGCTGCTTTGGTGGCCGGCGCCTAATCCCTTGGTAGTAAGGCCTTGGAGGGACACCTAAATCAGGTGGCACCTGGGAAGTTTTCCCGGCAACGGCGGGACATTTTCCGTATCCGCCGTCCGCCCCGGCGCCCCACCCTGTGCAGGTCAAAACCTCCACTGGGAACTGCAACCATGACAATAAGATCGCTACCCGCCCTTTCCCCCCTGACCGTCGCCGTACACGCTTTTTTGCTGGTCGCCAGCCTGTCCCTGAGCCCTGCCGGATACGCCGAGACCGCACCGGCCAGCGCCACCCGTAACGTGAGTTGGGAAGACATTGCCAACGATCACCTGACCACCAGGGACGTGCTGCAGTACGGGATGGGCACCAACGCCCAGCGCTGGAGCCCACTGGCCCAGGTCAACGACAAGAACGTGTTCAAGCTGACCCCGGCCTGGTCTTACTCCTTCGGTGACGAGAAACAGCGCGGCCAGGAATCCCAGGCGATCGTCAGCGACGGCGTGGTCTACGTCACCGGCTCGTATTCGCGGGTATTCGCCCTCGATGCCAAGACCGGCAAGCGCCTGTGGACCTACAACCATCGCCTGCCGGACAACATTCGCCCGTGCTGCGACGTGGTCAACCGCGGCGCGGCGATCTATGGCGACAAAATCTACTTCGGCACCCTCGATGCACGCCTGATCGCCCTGGACAAGAACACCGGAAAAGTCGTGTGGAACAAGAAGTTCGGCGACCACGCCGCGGGCTACACCATGACCGGCGCGCCGGTGCTGATCAAGGACAAGACCAGCGGCAAGGTGCTGCTGATCCATGGCAGTTCCGGTGACGAGTTCGGCGTGGTCGGCCAGCTCTTCGCCCGGGATCCGGACACCGGCGAAGAAGTCTGGATGCGGCCTTTCGTCGAGGGCCACATGGGGCGCTTGAACGGCAAGGACAGCACCCCCACCGGCGACGTCAAGGCGCCTTCGTGGCCGAACGATCCGACCACCGAAACCGGCAAGGTCGAAGCCTGGAGCCATGGCGGCGGCGCGCCTTGGCAGAGCGCCAGTTTCGATGCCGAAACCAACACCATCATCGTCGGCGCCGGTAATCCAGGCCCATGGAACACCTGGGCGCGCACCTCAAAGGACGGCAACCCACACGATTACGACAGCCTCTACACCTCTGGCCAGGTCGGCGTCGACCCGAGCACCGGCGAAGTGAAATGGTTCTACCAGCACACGCCGAACGATGCCTGGGACTTCTCCGGCAACAACGAGTTGGTGCTGTTCGACTACAAGGACAAGGACGGCAAAACGGTCAAGGCCACCGGCCACGCCGACCGCAACGGCTTCTTCTATGTGGTCGACCGTAACAACGGCAAATTGCAGAACGCCTTCCCCTTCGTCGACAACATCACCTGGGCCAGCCACATCGATCTCAAGACCGGTCGCCCGGTGGAAAACGCAGGCCAGCGTCCGGCCAAGCCGTTGCCGGGGGAAACCAAGGGCAAGCCGGTGGAAGTCTCGCCGCCGTTCCTCGGTGGCAAGAACTGGAACCCCATGGCCTACAGCCAGGACACCGGGCTGTTCTATATCCCGGGCAACCAGTGGAAAGAGGAATACTGGACCGAAGAGGTCAACTACAAGAAAGGCTCGGCCTATTTGGGCATGGGTTTTCGCATCAAGCGCATGTACGACGATCACGTCGGGACGTTGCGGGCGATGAACCCGACCACCGGCAAAGTGGTCTGGGAGCACAAGGAACACCTGCCGCTCTGGGCCGGCGTGCTGGCGACCAAGGGCAACCTGGTGTTCACCGGCACAGGCGATGGGTTCTTCAAGGCTTTCGATGCGAAAACCGGCAAGGAACTGTGGAAGTTCCAGACCGGTAGCGGCATCGTTTCCCCACCAATCACCTGGGAGCAGGACGGCGAGCAGTACATCGGCGTGACCGTGGGCTACGGCGGCGCGGTGCCGTTGTGGGGCGGCGACATGGCGGAGTTGACCAAGCCGGTGGCCCAGGGCGGATCGTTCTGGGTGTTCAAGATTCCGAGCTGGGATAACCAGACCGCGCAAAAGTAACCCCCCATCTATCCCTGTAGGAGCGAGCATGCTCCGGGCGGCGTTCCGACGATGGACCTCAACGATGACATGGGGTGTCTGGTGCCCCGCGGTGTTCTTGAGACCATCGCGAGCATGCTCGCTCCTACAGGGAAGCCAGAGACCTTGCCATGAACTATCTGCCTCTAGTGCTCCTGTTGAGCCTTCCCACAGCGTACGCCGACGACACCCCACTGATCATCAACGGCTGCACCATCGCCGAACACAGCCAATGCCCCGGCGCCAATCTCAAAGGCGCCAACCTGAGCAACCAGGACCTGCGCAACATGAACCTGAGCGGCGCCGACCTGCGCGAGGCCGACCTGCGCCACGCCCGCCTCGACCTGGCCAACCTGGAACAGGCCCGGCTACAGGGCGCCAACCTGACCCGCGCCAGCCTGCAACAAAGCAATGTGCGCCTGGCTGATTTCACCGGCGCCAGGCTGGTGGCAATCCAGGGCTGGGGGCTGTTCGCCCAGGGCGCGCACTTCGAGAACGCCGACCTCAGCGCCGCCTACCTGCAATTCGCCCGGCTGTCCGGGGCCAGGTTGCACAACGCCAATCTGGGCGCCGCCGATCTGGAGATGACCTGGCTGAGCAAGGCCGATCTCAAGGGCGCCAACCTCAGCAACGCCAACCTGCAAGAGGCCAAGTTGGGCGAAAGCAACCTGGAAAACGCCAACCTCGGCGGCTCGCGCCAGCATTATGCGAATTTCCAGGATGCGAACATGGAGGGCTGCACGGGGTGCCCGACGACATGGGAAAAGTGAGTGCAACAATACATCAAATGTGGGAGCGGGCTTGCTCGCGAAAGCGGTGTGCCAGTCAATGCAGGTGTCGGCTGACATAACGCTTTCGCGAGCAAGCCCGCTCCCACAGAGGGATTTCTGTTGTCTGTGATAGCGCGTCAACCGGCCTTGCGCACCACCCCCATATCAATCCCCAGATGCACCAGCTCGGCATGGGAGCTCACCTGCAACTTGCTCTTGAGCAACGTCAGGTGATTGGAAACGGTCTTGCTGCTGATGCTCAACTGCTCGGCGATCTGCCGCGTGGGGGTGCCTTTGGCGAGCATCACGAAAATCTCCAGCTCGCGCTGGGTCATGCTCTGCAAGCGCGGGTCGCTGGCGTCCTGTTGCGCATGGCAGGCCAGTTGAGTGGCCAGCGGTTGTTCGATGTAGGCATGGCCTGCGAGTACGCGCCGCACCGCCTCGATCAACACTTCTGGCGCCGAGCTCTTGGTCAAATATCCCGATGCCCCGGCCTCCAGTGCCTGACGCACCAGCGGCAGTTCATCGTGCATGCTGAAAAACAGCACCCGCAATTGTGGCAGGCGTTGCCGCAGACGCCGAGTGGTTTCCAGGCCACTGATGCCGGGCAGGCCGAAATCCATGATCACCAGGTGCGGCACGCTGTCCTGAACCCGCGACAACGCCTCCTCACCCGTTGCCGCCTCGCGTACTTCCATTGCCGGCAACAGCGCTCGCAACAAGCTGGCGTAGCCCTGGCGGACTACCGCATGGTCATCGACCAGCAGAATACTCATGAAACCTCCAAAGGCACGCTCAAGGTTAGCGCCCAACCGGCGCCGGGCTGGCTGATGATGCGCAACTCAGCGCCCAGGCTGCGGGCGCGTTCGCGCATCGAATACAGCCCGACACCGGGGCGCTGTGGTTGCTCCGCACCGCGACCGTTATCGCGCACCAGCAGGCGCAAGCGTGCGCCGTGATGTTGCAGGCGCACCCGCACCTGACTGGCGTCGGCATGCCGGGCGATGTTGGTCAGGGCTTCCTGCAGCAAGCGGTACAGATGGGTTTTGTCCGGCCCCGACAGCGCCGGTAACTGCGCACTGAGCCGCAGCCGACAATCAATACCCTGCCGGCCTTGCCATTGCTCCACCAGCAACGTGATGGCTTCGGCCAACGGCAAGTGTTGCAGGACCACCGGATAGAGGTTGTGCACCAGGGCACGAAAGCCTTGTTGCAGGTGTTCGCAGTTGTGCTCCAGTTCGCGCATCGTGCGTTCGACTGTCTGCGGTTGATCAGCCGCCAGGCGCAACAGGCACGCCTGCGCACGGATCCCGGCCAGGTACTGGCCGAGATCGTCGTGCAGGGTCTGGGCCAGCTGGGTACGTTCCTGTTCCTGCACCGCCAGCAAGGCCTGGGTCAGCCGGGCATTATCGCTACCGGCCTGTTCCAGCGCGCCGGTCATGCGGTTGAAATGCGTCGCCAGTTGCCGCGCCTCCGCCCCCCCTTCTGGACGCAGGCGCACCGTGAGCTGTCCGGCACACACTTGCTGCAACGCCCGCAGCAGCTCATCGAGCAGCCCCATACCGCGACGCACGGCCCAGCGAATGGTCAGCAGACTGACCACCAGGGCCATCGCACACAGGCTGAGCAGTTGTTGCACGGAGTCCCAGACTTCGTCGATTTCATCCCGTGGATCAAGCGCAATCTGCACCCGTCGGCCATCCGCCAGATCGAGGATTCTGGCGTCATGACGCACTTCGGCGAACAGCAGGCGGCCCAGCCAGGCATCGAGCCCGCCTTGCACGGCTAGCGGTGGCTGTTCCTCCGGCCCCAGCCAGCGTACGCGGACGTGGCGCAGGCCTTGGGTCAGCCGCGGTTGCAGGCTGATCGGGTCACGTTCGGCGGTTTCGCTCAGGTACTCGACCACCGCTTCGGCCGATTGCAGCTCACGCTCCACGTCCTGCAGCGCTTGATGCACCAGCAAGGTCACGCACGCCAGGGTCACCAGCGCAAAAAAACCGCAGACCCACAGATTGATCCGCCACAGGGCTGACATGCTAGCGCCCCGGTGTCGCGGGCATGACCTGCAACGCCACGGGACGCGAGCCGTGGAGCCGGTCGACGCCGATCAGGGTCAGGATCAGCAAAAACGGCAGGAGCAGTGCCTTGACGATACGCATGGTCAATCCCCTCCAGAGCAGTGGCCGTTGTTGATCATGCTAAAACCGCGCCGCCCGGCGCGGGCTACTACCTTGGTACTGGCTGCTTGGTACTTTCTGCATATTTCCCCGGCGGCATGGGCTTCCTATGCTGGCGCTACCTGTAATGGAGTGCCCTATGCGCCAGCTTGCCCCTTACGCCCTGATCTACCTGCTGGCGATTGCCTGCGCCGCCGGGCTGGTCACCCAAAGCAAGGCGGCGGACGCGCCGTTGCAGGTACGGATTGGCTACCTGGGCTATCGCCCGGCCCCAGGCCCGCTGCTGTCGAACGTCATCCCCGAACCCAGCGACGCCGGGTTGCGCGGCGCCGAACTGGCGATCACCGACAGCAACAGCACCGGGCGTTTTCTTAATCACGCCTACAGCCTGGTCAGCGCCAGTGTCGACAGTCCCGAAGCCTTGCTCAGCGCCGCAAAAAACCAGCACGACCAAGGCCTGCGCCTGTTCGTGGTGAACGCACCTGCCAGCAGCCTGCGCCAACTCAGTGCAGCGCTGCCCGATAGCCTGCTGTTCAACGCCGGCAGCCCCGACGACAGCCTGCGCAGCACCGATTGTTTGCCCAACGTGCTGCATAGCCTGCCGAGCCGGGCGATGCTCACCGACGCGTTGGCGCAATTTCTGGTAGTGCGCAAATGGCAGCGGGCGCTGCTGATCGTTGGCCCGACCGGCAACGATCAAGCCTATGCTGCGGCCCTGCGCCGTGCGGCCAAGCGCTTTGGCCTGCAACTGGTGGCGGAAAAAAACTGGAGCTTCGATAACGATCAACGGCGCAGCGCCCAGGCCGACATGCCGTTGTTCACCCAGACCGCCGAATACGACGTGGTGCTGGTGGCCGATGAGCGCGGCGATTTCGGTGAGTACGTGCCGTACCAGACCTGGTACCCGCGGCCGGTTGCCGGTACCCAGGGCCTGACCCCGGTGGGTTGGCACAAGACCGTGGAAACCTACGGCGCCGCACAACTACAGAAGCGCTTCGAAGCCTTGACCGGGCGCTGGATGAATGACCGTGACTTCGCGGCCTGGATCGCCGTGCGCAGCATCGCCAGCGCCGTCAGCAAATCGCGGCAAACCGAGCCGATGGCGATCCGCGACCTGGAAATCAGCGATCAATTGCCACTGGACGGTTTCAAGGGACGCAAGCTCAGTTACCGCCCGTGGAACGGCCAACTGCGCCAACCGATTCCGATCGTGCAGCCGCGGGCCCTGGTCAGCACCTCACCCCAGGACGGCTTCCTGCACCCCTTCAACGAGATGGACAGCCTGGGTTACGACAAACCCGAGGTCAGCTGCCGCTTTCCCTGACGACAACAACAACAACAACAACAAGGAAACTGCCATGCGCCGCACTCTGATTTCCTGCGCCCTGCTGCTCGCCGCGGGCCATGCCGCCGCCAGCACCGCGTGGGTCTCCAATGAAAAGGACAACAGCCTGAGCCTGATCGACATGCAGACCCTGCAAGTCACCGACACCCTCGTTGTCGGCCAGCGCCCCCGTGGCCTGTTGCTGTCCCATGACAACAAGTTGCTGTACATCTGCGCCAGCGACTCGGACCGGGTCCAGGTGATGGACGTGGCCACCCGCAAGATCATCAAGGAACTGCCCTCGGGCAAAGACCCCGAGCAATTCGCCCTGCACCCTAACAATCGCTGGCTGTACGTCTCCAACGAAGACGATGCGCTGGTCACGGTGATCGACACCGAGACGTCCAAGGTCCTCGGGCAGATCAACGTCGGTGTCGAGCCTGAAGGCATGGCCGTCAGCCCGGACGGCAAGTGGGCGGTCAACACCAGCGAAACCACCAACATGCTGCACTGGATCGACACCAGCACCCAGACCCTGGCCGACAGCACGCTGGTGGATCAAAGGCCGCGCTTCGTCGAATTCAACAACGACGGTTCGCAACTCTGGGCCTCGGCGGAGATCGGTGGCACGGTGACGATTCTCGACGTCGCCCACCGCAACATCCTCAAGACCCTGAACTTCCAGATCAAGGGCGTGCACCCGGACAAAGTGCAGCCGGTGGGCATCAAGCTCAGCGCCGACGGCAAGTACGCCTTCGTTGCCCTGGGCCCGGCCAACCACGTGGCGGTCGTCGACGCCAAAACCTTCGAGATTCTCGATTACTTGCTGGTGGGCCGGCGTGTCTGGCAACTGGCTTTCACCCCCGATCAAAAGCAGTTGCTCGCCACCAATGGCGTCAGCGGCGATGTCTCGGTGATCGATGTAGACAGCCTGAAGGTCAGCAAATCAGTGAAGGTCGGACGTTATCCCTGGGGCGTGGTGGTGACCCCATGAACGCCCTGGAAGTCAGCGACCTGAGCTTTGCCTACGGGCCTCGGGAGGCCTTGCGCCAAGTGAATTTCAGCCTCGCACCCGGGCGTTTCGCCGCGCTGCTGGGGCCTAACGGCGCCGGCAAATCAACCCTGATCGCTTTGCTCACCCGGCTCTATGACCTGCAGCACGGCGATATCCGGGTTGGCGGCTGTTCATTGCGCAGCGCCCCGCGTCCGGCGCTGAAACAGCTGGGCGTGGTGTTTCAGCAAAGCACCCTGGACCTGGACCTGAGCGTCGAGCAGAACCTGCGTTATCACGCCGCGCTGCATGGCTTGTCCCGCCGCCAGACCGGCTTGCGGGTCGATGCGGAACTGGCTCGCCAGGCCCTGGACGAGCGCCGTGGCGAACGGGTGCGCGACCTCAATGGCGGTCATCGCCGGCGGGTGGAAATCGCCCGCGCCCTGTTGCATGAACCGCGCCTGCTGCTGCTCGACGAAGCCAGCGCCGGCCTCGACCCGGCCAGTCGCCTGGCGCTCAACCTGCACATTCGCACGCTGTGCCACGAGCAGCACATCAGCGTGCTCTGGACCACTCACCTGCTCGACGAAGTGCAGCCCGGCGATGACTTGTTGATCCTTCACCAGGGCCGCCTGGTAGCCAGCGGACAGGCCGACGCACTGAGCCTGGAACACGGTGGCGACCTGGGCTCGGCCTTCACTCGCCTGACCACTCCAGGAGCTGCCCAATGAACGCCTACTGGCAATGTTTGCGCGGTATCGTGCTGCGCGAGTGGCTGCGCTTGGTGCTGCAACGCACGCGGTTTCTCAGCGCCCTGGTGCGGCCGTTGCTGTGGCTACTGGTTTTCGCCGCGGGGTTTCGCGCCGCACTGGGCATCGCCATCATCGAACCCTACGACACCTACATTCCCTACGAGGTCTACATCATCCCGGGACTGGCCTGCATGATCCTGCTGTTCAACGGCATGCAAGGGTCACTGTCGATGGTCTATGACCGCGAGATGGGCAGCATGCGCGTACTGCTTACCAGCCCCCTGCCCCGAACCTTCCTGCTGTGCAGCAAGCTGCTGGCCACCTCGCTGATCTCGCTGCTGCAGGTCTATGCCTTCCTGGCGATCGCCTGGCTCTACGGCGTACGACCGCCAGCCATGGGTTTGCTGATTGCCCTGCCGGCGCTGTTGCTGGTGGCCTTGATGCTCAGCGCACTGGGCCTGTTGCTGTCGAACGCGATCCGCCAGTTGGAGAACTTCGCCGGGGTGATGAACTTCGTGATCTTCCCGCTGTTTTTCCTGTCTTCGGCGCTGTATCCGCTGTGGAAAATGCGCGAGGCCAGCGAGTGGTTGTACTGGCTATGCGCGGTGAACCCGTTCAGCCATGCGGTGGAGCTGGTGCGCTTTGCCTTGTACGAACGATTCAATCCGCTGGCGCTGGCGGTATGCGTAGGGCTGACCCTACTGTTCGCCCTGCTCGCCGTGCTCACCTTCAACCCACAACACGCGGCCCTGCGCAAATCCAGCTGACTCCATCAATCCCCTGGGGGAGCGCGCTTGTGGCGAGGGGATAAATCCCCTCGCCACAGAAAACTTACTACTTTAGTACTGGTTTTACCTGTCTATCGTCGCATTCCCAACGCAGCGCGACTGGCATGTAATGGGTTCATAACTATAAGGACCTACCCCATGCCGCGTGCCCGACGTCACCTGTTGCGTCCCACACTCGCTGCGTTGTCGCTGAGCCTGTGGCTGGGCGGTGTGCACGCCCAAACCCCGCTGTTTTCCCATGACGGCTATCGCATCGACCTGTACCGCAGCCCTACGCCGGACGTGATGCAGGACGCGACCATCATCGATACACCCATCCTGCAAAATCTGCTTGAACAGGACCCGCGCCCGGTGTTGATCGACGTCTACCGCCGCCAATGGCTGCAAGGCCGCTTCATCGAAGACCAACCCCACGAAAACCTGCCCGGCAGCCATTGGCTGGCCAACACGGGCGACGGTGAGCTGACGCCGCAGTGGCAGGCGTATTTCGCCGACAACCTGAAAAAACTGACGGCCGGCAACCCGACGCAACCGCTGGTCTTCTACTGCCGCTCCGATTGCTGGTTGAGCTGGAATGCGGTCAAACGCGCGGCCAGCCTGGGCTATAAATCACTGTATTGGTATCGCGATGGCCTCGACGCCTGGCAGGCTGCCAGGCTACCGGTCACGCCAGCCCAGCCCGAACCCTTTCCCTGAGCTTTACGCGTGCGTGTTGTTGCCACACCATAATCAAAATAATGAGGTGAAAGGCCATGTACAAAATTCTGATTGCCGACGATCACCCGCTGTTTCGCGAAGCCATACACAACGTCATCAGCGATGGCTTTGCCGGTAGCGAGGTGATGGAGACCGCCGACCTCGACAGTGCCCTCGCGCTGACCCAGGAACACGATGACCTGGACCTGATCCTGCTCGACCTGAACATGCCCGGCATGCACGGGCTCAATGGCCTGATCAACCTGCGCAACGAAGCGCCGACCATTCCCGTGGTCATCGTCTCCGCCGAGCAGGACAAGCAGATCGTCCTGCAAGCCATCACTTACGGCGCGGTGGGTTTCATCACCAAATCCTCGCCCCGTGCGCAGATGACCGAGGCGATCCAGCAGATTCTCAACGGCAATGTCTACCTGCCGCCGGACATCATCCGCACCGCAAAAAGCAGTACGCACCGGCGGATGAACGATGCCCCGAGCTTCCCGCCGGAACTGCTCCAGGCCCTGACCCGCAAGCAACTGCAGGTCCTGGAGCGCATGACCAAGGGCGAATCGAACAAACAGATCGCCTACACCCTGGAAATCGCCGAAACCACGGTCAAGGCCCACGTCTCGGCGATCCTGCGCAAGCTCAACGTGCACAACCGCGTGCAGGCGATCCTGAGTGCCGGGGATATCGATTTCGGGTCATATCTGCGCCGTTGAGACGGTGTTGCCCCCTTCGCTGGCAAGCCAGCTCCTACAGGATCACCATCATCCTGTAGGAGCTGGCTTGCCAGCGAAGAGGCCCTCGCAAACACTAGAGACCTCAGGGCCTTGCGAGCAAGTGACTCATCGCCGCCTTCAGCTTCATCGGCCGCACCGGCTTGTGCATCAGGGTATGGCCCAGTTCGCGGATCTGCTGTTTGAGTTCATTGCTGTAGTTGGCGGTGATCATCATGGCCGGGATCGCGCAAGCGCGGCGAGCATTGATCCGCGCAACGGCATCGACGCCGTTCTGGTCGTTGTCCAGGTGATAGTCGGCAATCAACAGGTCGGCGCCGGCATGGTAGTTGTCCACCTGCCGCGCCAGGTCCTCTTCCGACAACGCGGTCACCACGCGACACCCCCATCCTTCCAGCAACGTGCGCATCCCGGCGCAAATGGTCGCGTCGTTGTCCAGCACCCAGACCCGCGCGCCACGCAGTCGTTCGAGCATCGGCTCGCTCATCAGCAGGTTCGGCAATGGCTTGGGTGCGGTGGCGCTGATCGGCACTTCCACTGAAAACATCGAGCCCCGGCCAGGCCACGAACGCACGTGAATGCGGTGGCCGAGAATGCCGGCGATTTTCTCGACAATCGCCAAGCCAAGGCCCAGGCCACGGTCCTGATCCGGGCGTTGCACATCACCGCGCTTGAACTCCTGGAAGATTTCTTCCAGGCGATTTTCAGCGATGCCCATCCCGCTGTCCCAGACCTGAATCGACAGGCTTTGCTCATGACGCCGACAACCCAGCACCACGCGACCGCTGTAGGTATAACGAATAGCGTTGCTCAACAGATTGCGCAGGATGCGCGCCAGCAACTGGATGTCGCTGCGTACCAGGGCCGAACAGGCGATGAAATGCAGTTGCAGGCCTTCGCTGCGCGCCACCTGGGTGTATTCGGCGGCGAGGTTTTCCAGCAGTTCGCTCAAGGCGAACGGCGCAACATCGGCCTTGATCACACCGGCATCGAGCTTGGAAATATCCACCAGGGTGCCCAACAGGCTCTCCACATCTTCCAGTGAGTTGCTGACATTGCGCACCAGGTTCTCGTTGGCAATCGGCTCGCGTCGCTCCAGCAAGGCACTGGTGAACAACCGCGCGGCATTCAGCGGTTGCAGCAGGTCGTGACTGACGGCGGCGAGAAACTTGGTTTTCGACAGGTTGGCCTGTTCCGCTTCCAGCTTGGCCTCACGCAAGCGCGATTCGACCCGGCGGCGTTCGTCGATTTCGCGCAGCAACTGGTCGTTGAGGTGGGTCAGTTCGGCGGTGCGCTCACGCACCCGCAGTTCGAGATTCTGATAAGCCTGGTGCAGCGCCTCGGCGGTACGGCGGCGCTCGGTGATGTCGCGGATCAACACGAAGATCCCCACCACCTCGCCGCTGGCCAGGCGATTGGGCACATAGGAGCGCAACATGTAGCGCTCCTGGTTGTTGACGTTGGTCTCGGCGAATTCGAAGGTCACGCTCTCCCCGGCCAGCGCTCGGGCCACGTAGGACTCCAGGCGCTGGTAATGCTGCTCGCTGTGCACTTCGCGCAGGCTCTGGCCGAGCATCACGCCGCGCGGCCAGCAGTACCATTCTTCGTAGACCTTATTGGTGAACTCGTAGACCAGATCGGCATTGAGGTAGGCGATCAATGCCGGCACATGGTCGGTGATCAAGCGAATCCAGCGCTCGCTTTCGCTCAGGGCTTCGGCGTGCTGGTAGCGTTCGGTGATGTCGGTGAAGGTGTTGACGAAACCGCCGGTGGGCAATGGATGGGTGCGGATTTCCAGGACCCGGCCATCGCACAGGCGTTGTTCGCACTCCTGCACAGGGCGCCCATTCGGACCGCGACTGGCCGGGGTCAGCAGGGTCAGTTCGCTGTCGGCGATGACTTCGGCAAAGGGCCGATGGGCGGCCACCGGTGCCAAGCCGCTGAGCTCGAGGAAGCGCCGGTTCCACAGTTCCAGAATGCCCTCGGCATTGACCATCGCCACCCCTTGGGAGAGGTTGTCGACCGCCCGTTGCAGCAAGTGCGACTTCTGCGCCACCGCCTGTTCCCGGCGCACGGTCTCGCTGAGCTTGACGTCGGTGATGTCGGTAAACAGGATCACCCGCCCACCTTCCTGGGTCGGCCGTTCGCTGACTTGCAGCCAGCGACCGTCCTGCAGGCGGTACAGCAGGTTTTCGTCGGCATGCCCGCGAGGCTCTTCGGTAAACAACCCGTTGCTCTGCATCAGGCGCTTGACCTCGGTCAAACGCATGCCGGCGTTGATTCGCACCCGGCTGTTGCTCCAGAACGCCTTGAAGCGGCTGTTGAACAAGACAATGCGCTGCTCGGCATCGAACAGCACGAAGGCATCGGAAATACTCTCGATGGCATCGATCAGGTGGCGATGGGCGGTTTCGGCGCGCAGGCGGGCGTCGCTGAGCAAATGGTTACCCGCCTTGAGTTCGGCCATGGCCTGGTTCAAGGCATCGGTGCGTTCACGCACCTGCTCGGCCAGCACCACCGAATGCTGGAAGGCGGCATACGGATCGTTGCCGCGGGTGATGCCGGACTCGATGCGTTCGATCAGCGCCGCATTGATGCGTTGCAGTTTCTGATTATCGTGCTGCAGGACGGCGATTTGCGCCCGCAGTTCAGCGCTGTCCACGGGACCGGCCGCGGGCAATGGCAACGCCGGTGAAGGTCTGGTTGATGTGCATGCCATTGAACTGTTCTCCGTAGGAGTTGAACCCCATCACCCGCTGTTCGCGCAAAAAACTGCCGATCTGCTCCAGGCTGCCGTTGTCCTCCAACTCCAGGCGCCTGAGGAAACAGTCACAACCAATGGTCAGCAACAGATCGCCGAGCCGTTGCTGCAAGCCGTCGAACAGGCTCTGCAGATTCGGCAGCAGCGGGCCCGGGGTCATGGCGGTGAGCACGATGCCGTTCTCCACGGCGCAATAGAAACTCAGGCTCAAGTCCGGATGAACCTGCTGGATGGCGCGCACGTAATATTGCTCGTTGATCCGCACAGCCAAGGGATGGGCGGCGAAGACCCGGTGGTCGAGTTCGCTCACCGGCACGCCGATGTGCCGGGCGTACTCGGCGGCGGCCGGCTCGGCGTTGAGTTCGAAGACCCGCCGCGAAGCGCTGTCCGCGCCGGTGACCACCAGCTTCTCCGCTCGCGGCAGAATGTGGTGGGTGGTGAACACTTCAAAGTCCAGCCAGGTATTGACCAGCACCACCACCGCTGCGCCGCTGTGAAAGCCGCCGCCTGAGTAGACATGGGTGTGGGTCAGGTAGTTGTCGTCTCCGGCCGAGCCGCCAAAGTGCGGGATGTCGCCCAGGGCCGCGCTCAAGGCGGCCAGGACCATTTCTTCGCGGCTGGACAGGCCATCGAGCAAGGTCAGGGCAAAGCTGTGGCCCTTGATAGGCGCCAGGGTGTTGCTGCGACAGCCGTTGACCAGGCGCTCGACCATCTGCTGCGCGTCGATCAGGCTGAAGTGCTCCATCTCGTCGATCAGTTCCAGGGCGATGGAAAAGTACCGATGATCAAAACCCACCGCCGTCACGCAATTGCGCCCATATCCTTGCGCAGTGATTTCCCCGGCGCTGGTGCAACCCGCCAGGCGTATGCCGCCGAAGCCTTGCTGCAAGGCCTGGCCCAACCCCTGCAAATCGTACTCGGCGGAACAGAAAAACAGCACGAAGCCCAGGTGCGGATGCAGCAACTGCCGCGCCAGCTCCTGCGCCACCTGCTGCGGATCGGTGGCCTGGGACATCGCACTGACGATTCCTTCGTTCTGGACCTGCTGCATAGTCGCCCCTCGCAGGTGCGTGTGTATGAGGCACGAGTGTACGAAGCCAGCCGAGTGCCACGAATGCTACTTGGGTAGCAGGTAGGCGCTTCAATGGGAGGAGAGCTGTGTCAGAGCACTCCCAAACACCCCCCCCTTGTGGGAGCGGGCTTGCTCGCGAAAGCGGTGTGTCAGGCGCCTTGAATATCGACTGGAGGAGCGCTTTCGCGAGCAAGCCCGCTCCCACAGGGGAGATGACTCAAGTACGGCTTTACCAGGTCAACACCGCCCCCAGGGCAACGGTATCGGTGTCTTCATTCTGCGCACTGCTGTCATGGCCGTTGATTTCGAACTGGTTGTACTCGGCCACCAGCTTGAGGTTGTCGTTCACGTCATGGAACAGCGCGATGCCGCGGGTCTCGTAGTCCGCGCCACTGCCGACCACGCCGTTGCCATCGTCATTGGTCTTGCCGTAGGACAAGGCCAGGCGGTTCTTGCCCAGTTTGTAGGAGCCCTGCAACAGGTACCCGTCACTGTCGACGTTGCGCAGGGTCGGTTCGCCGGCGTTGTTGGTGAAAAACGGGTTGATGCCCTTGGCCTGGAAGCCCGACCCGGTCAGGGACAAGCCTCCCATTTTTGCCTGCACGCCATAACCGACGCCTTTGGAGGTGACGGTGTCGACGCTGGAATCGGTATTGTCCGAGGTCTGGTAGCTGCCGTTGACCCAGCTGTAGATCTTCGCCCCGGCGAGGTCGAACTGGTAGGTGATCTCGCTCTCGGTGCGCGGATTCTCCTGGTAGGCCTTGCCGGTCGGGCTGCTGTCATTGGTGTCCACCGGGTCCATGATCCCCACCGCCACGCGCAGACCGTCCATCACCGGCGTGCGGTAGGTGATCTGCGAGGTCGGGAACGGATAGGGGTAACCGGTGCCGATGTTGCCGAACGACACCCCGCCACCATCCACCAGCCCCAGGGTATCGCTGACCTGACCGTAGCCGGCGAGCAACTCGTCGAGCAGGATGTTGGAGCGCGCGAACAGGCCGAAGTCCTTGCCGATCAGCACTTCCCCCCACTCGGGGTTGGCCACGGTGCCGTAGAACTGCCGCACATCGATGGCGGTGTCGGTGCCATTGGTTTCACTGTCGTTGATGGTGACCCAGAACGAGGCACGGGCGCCGAGCTTGAGGTCATCGACCTGCTTGCCCATGTTGAAGCCCAGGTAGTTGGGCAGGAAGCCCATTTTCACCCGCGATTGACGGCGGTCGTACTGATCCCCTTCGCGGTCGACATCGCTGTTCACATAGAAGGCGTTGATGTAGCCATCGGTGGAGAACGTGGTCTGGTCCTTGTCGTACAGCATGATTTCGGCTTCGGCCGTGGCACTCATGCCGAGGGCAGACAGGCTGGCGATCAAGGCCGGTAAAAAACGATGGGCGAAATTCTTATTGTTGTGCATGGCGCGCTCCGCGACTGGGACGAGGTGTCGGAGGCGATTATCGAAAGCTGACGGGCGGCGCCATACGCTGCCTTGGGGGTGGTTTCGAGGTGCTTTGGAATGGCCGCAAGCGCGCGGCAACTGTGGCGTAAGACCGCCGGTCGGCAGGGCTCACAACTTAGGGTGTAGGCCTGTACGCCCATCGAAAAGCCCGATTCTTGCGACCCGGGCTTTTCCTGCAACGACTGCACGATTGCGGCATCTGCCGTCGTTAGAAACTTGCCTTGACCGACAACATGAAGTTGCGTGGATCACCGTAGTAGTTGCCGAAGGTCTCAGTGCCGATGGTGGCGTAGTAGCGCTTGTCGAACAGGTTGTTGCCGTTGAGCGCGACGGACCAGGTGTCGTCGATGCGGTAGCTGATACGGCCGTTCCAGATCGCATAGCCTGACTGGCTGATTTTCTCACCACTTGAAGGTGAAACACGGAAGTTATCGCTTTGCGCGTTGACCCCTGCACCCAGGGTGAATCGCTCAAGCGACCCACTCAGGGCGTAATCGCCCCACATCCGCAACATATGCCGCGGCACATAACTGTTGAACGCTGCGCCGTTCAGGCTGGTGTCGATATCGTCGAGCGTCTTGGTCTGGGTATAGGTGTAACCCGCCAGCACTTGCAGGCGCTCGATGACTTCACCGCTGATCTCGGCCTCGAAACCCTGGGCGCGAACCTTGCCGGCATTGACGTAGCAGTAACCATCGGAGGACGGGCAGGACGAGTTGAAATCAGTCTGCGCCTGGTCCTTCTGGATCGTGCGGAACAGGTTGAAGGCGCTGTTCAGTCGACCGTCGTACCAGGCGCCCTTGATCCCCAGCTCATAGCTCTGGCCCACGAGCGGCTTGAGCGCAGCACCGTCTTCTGAGCGGTAATTGCCTTGCGGGGTAAAGATTTCCGAATAGCTGGCGTAGGCGGTCAGGTTCTCGTTCAGGTCCAGCAGCACACCTACAAACGGCGTCACTTGCCCGGTCTCTGTGGTGCTGGCGTGCTCCGAAGTGCCTGTGTTGATGAAGTCGTAGTCGGTATCGGAGTTGTACCAGCTCACCCGGCCGCCAACGACAACGGTCAGTGGATCAGCCAGTTTCAAGCGCAGTGTCGAGTAAATGCCCTTCTGCCTGGTGACTGAGTCGACCGGACCGCCGCGAGATGAATTGTCGATGAAGTAGCTGTCATCCGGCTCCGGAATATACTTGTCGGGGTTGAACACATTCTGGCGCTGCGGCAGGAACGCCACCGAGTAGAAGTCGTTCTTTTTCGAACGGCTGGCATTGAAACCCACCACCAGTTCATGGCGTTGACCGAACGCGTCGAACTTGCCGTCGACGTAGGCATCCAGGCCGTAATCGACCTGATCGTAGTCGTACATGCTGCCCAGCATGCCGGTGGTATCGGTGCCGGGCGTCACGGCGCCGGAAGCGAATGCGTACTTGATGTCCTGGGTGTTTTTTGTATAGACACTGGCGACCTTCAAGGCCCAGTCGTCGTTGAGCTGGTGACTCAGGTCACTGAAGACCGTGGTGCGCTGGCTGCGCCAGGTGTTCCACGCAGGATCGAGGCAGGTCGAGCGGCTGAGCTTCAAGTCGCTGCGGTCCTTGTAACGCGGCAGGCCACCCCAGCAAGGGCTGGCATCCACGTCTTCATAGGCGACACCCAGGCCGAGGGTGGTGTCGGGGCTCAGGTCAAGGTCCAGCGCGCCGTAATACACCTGGTCCTTGCGACTGGCGTCGTCGACGAAATAGTGCCGGCTCTGCTCCGCGACCACCGCCCGGCCGCGCAAAGTGCCGGATTCGTTCAGCGGGCCACCGGTATCGACCTGTCCGCGATAGTTGTCCCAGCTGCCACCGGACAGCGTGATGTCCGTGTGAGCGGCAGCCTGGCCGCGTTTGCGCACGAAGTTCACCCCGCCGGCGGTGCCACCCGCGCCTTTCATCATGCCCGCGGCGCCGCGCAGAATTTCGACCCGGTCGTAATACGCCATGTCGCCGCTGAAACTGTCGGCCTGAACATACAGGTTGCCCATGTCCAGGGGCACACCGTCGTACTGATACTGGCCCGACATGCGGAACCCGCGCGAGTAGAAGTACTTGCCGCCCATGGTCGAGTCGTAGACGGTGATGCCCGGGGTCTTTTCCATGACCTGGTCGATGGTGTTCAGGTTCTGGTCATCGAGCATCTTGCGCGTCATCACCGTGACCGATTGCGGCGTTTCCCTGAGCGAGTGCTCACCCTTGCCGATGGTGACCGCTCCGGTGGTGTACGAGCCGCTGTTTTCGGTGGTCGCGCCCAGCACCTGGCCATTGATGTTGGTCGCGCCCAGTTCCAGCGCCGAACCGACTTGCGGAACCGGCCGCAGCACATACGTACCGTTAGCCTGCGGTTCGGCCTGCAGTCCGCTACCCGCCAGAATCCGCGCAAACCCTTCGCTGACACCAAACGCTCCCTGGAGCCCTGGAGATTTCAAGCCATCGGTTTGTCGCGCATCGAACGAAAGCGCAGCACCTGCCGCGCTGGCGAAATGACTGAGGACTTCAGTCAGGCTGCCACCAGCGATGTCAAAGGACTTGACCGAGTTTTGCTGTTGCGCCGGCAACTGCACCGCCAACGCTACGCTTGACCAGACACCCGCCGTCGTTGCCGCCAATAGCCCGAACTTTACTGCGGCCGCCAAACGACCCGGCTTGTACACCCGTAACATGCTTCCCCTCCCCCAAAGCCGATCTGTAAAAACTCATTGAGGGATGAGCCGAACGATGTGCATCAATAGTGCAAAACGCTGACAAACTTTTTTCAACTCACTATGAAAGCGTGGTGGCAGGCGACGACACATCGACCCAATACCGGCTGTACCGAGTGACCTGTAGCGCGAAACCACTCTCCAGCGCAGCCAGCGCCAGGTCAGTGTCATCAATGGGAAAAGCGCCGGAGACTTTCAGTTGGGCAATTCGCGGATCGCAGCGCAGTACACCTGGGCGGTAGCGCGAAAGGTCGTCCAGCAACTCGGCCAGGGGACGATTGATGGCGATGATGCTTCCCTGTTGCCAGGCACCGACCGAAGCATCGTTGCGCCGTACAACACCCAATGAGCGGCCATCGAAGTCCAGGGACTGGCCGGCTTCCACGCGCACCGTCGAGCCAGCGCCAGCCGAACGGACCTCGACGGCCTTCTCGATTACCGCCACGCCAGCGCCCTGCTCATCGCAGCGGACGATAAAACGCGTGCCGAGCGCCAACACTTCTGCATGACGAGTGAGCACCTTGAACGGCCGCTGCAAGGGATCGACCGCGGTTGTCACTCGTATCTCGCCCCGCAACAGGTCGAGTACACGGTGACGACCGTCGAAACGAATGTTGACCGACGTATCGGTGTTGAGTAGCAACGCGCTGCCATCGGCCAAACGAAACTCACGGCGCTCACCCACTGCGGTGCGAAAATCGGCAAACAGCTTGCGCGAGGTCTCGCTGTGCCAGCCCAGCCCGCCCAGCGAACCGGCTGACACGAGCACCAGCACACTGCGCAATACCTGGCGCCGGGATCGATCAGCGCCACGCAAGGCTGGCGCAGCCAATGAGCCCGGCACACTGGCCATCTGCTCGCCCACGTCGAGCATGCGCTGCCAGGCTTGGCGATGGTCAGGGTCGCAAGCCAGCCAGTCGTTCCAGGCTGCCAGATCCGCATCGGTGGCGATATCCGACCGAAGTCGGGCATACCACCGGGCAGCGGCGCCAATCGCCTTCAACTCAGCAGGCGAAAGGCTCACGCCAGTTGCAGCCGAATCTGCATCAAACAGCAATGCTCCATGGCCTTGGCCATGTAGTTGTTGACTGTGCGCGTGCTGATGTTCAAGCGCTCGGCGATCTGCGGGTAGGTCAGCCCGTCGAACTGCGACAGGATGAACGCCTGCTTCACCTTGGTCCCCAATCCTTGAAGCAGGCGGTCGATTTCCATCAGGGCTTGCAACAGGATCGCCTGTTCCTCCAATGAAGGTTGCTGCCATTCGGGCATGGCGGCCAAGGCTTCCAGGTAGGACTGTTCCAGCGAACGGCGGCGAAACAGATCGATCAGCAAGCCCTTGGCGATCAACGACAGGTAGGGCCGTGGCTCGCGAATCTCCAGCGCGTTTCGCGCCTTGATGACCCGAACGAACGTGTCCTGCGCCAGGTCCGCCGCATCGAAAGCATTGCCCAGACGCTTGCGCAGCCAGCCCTTGAGCCAACCGTGATGGTCGCAATACAGATCATTGACAGCGTTGCGCAGGGATAAATCGTTGGCGGACATGACGATGGAATAATTCGCGAGTGATAATGACTCGCATTGTCATGTGTGCGCAGGGTGATTTGCAATAGCCACTGTGGCCTGTAGGAGCCAGCGGGCGGCAAAGCACGATAACGCGGTATTACTGATACACCACAGCGCCTGGTTCGCGGGCAAGCCTTGCTCCTACAGGCGAAGAACGAGGGCAAGGCAAGGGCGACGCTGATATCATTCAAGAACTTACAAGCCAGGTGGAAAAACATGAACCGTCAGAAAAAGCTGAAGCAGTTGTTCAAGGAGAAGGCCAAAAAGGCCAGCGCCAAACTGGCGCCGAAAAAGCCTAAATACATCAGCAAGGCCGACCGATTGAAACTGGCTGCCGAAGCTGACGCCTCGATCAGTTCCCCTAGCGAAAATTGATCCAGTTGGGGGCGCTCGAACTCATGGCCACGCAACTTGCGTAGCGCTTGCAGGCCTTGACGCTTGCCGGTTCCGGCGGCACGGAAAACAGTACGGTAAACACCAGGAAAAACAGGATCAAAAAAGGAATGTAGTAGGCGAGAAGACTTTTTATTTTCATTGTCTGTGCTCTCATGACCTTTGAATCGAAACTGCGTTAGCAGTGCCCTGGGAACGGCGCCTTTCCGCGACGGATGGGGTTCTCGGGAAGGCGCCCTGTTGCTCTGTCAGCGCTCGTCCACCGTGATGAACTCGCGACGCTCGGCCATGAACGCGGGCACGTCGTCCTCGTCGGTGAAGAACTGCTCGTACCACTCGCGCAACTGATAGACCGGGCCGTCGGTTTCTGCCAGTACCGGTTTGTCGATGCGGATCTTGTGCTTCCAGATCACCACGTCCTGGTAGAACGAGTCGCGGTTGCCCTGGACATAGGCCCTGGCCACTTCCTGGTTCTGCTCTTCGGTCCAGCCCGGCACCCGCTTGACCATGCAACCAAAGCGCAGGTCGAAGCTGTTGGGTGTCACCGGCACGTGGCTGTTGAGCAGGATGGCGTGGATGCGCACATCGCCGAACATCGAGCTGATATGGGTGAAGTGGGTCGCCGGGCCGTAGTAGGCCGATGGCGCGATCAAGTCGCCGCCCAGGCGCTCGGAGTCACCATGGAAAATCTGATGGCCGATGTGCCCTTCGAAGACGTTGGCGAAGTACTTGGTCGGCGTACCGTGCACTGGCCCGAAGTGCTGGGCATCGACCAGGTTATCGACCAGCTCCCGCGGGTTGGTTTCGATGTGCATGGTGTCGATGTTCCAGTCATGCACCCAGTCCGGATCGTCCATCTCCGGCAGGTGCGGAATGACCACGCCCTCTTTCGGCGCACGACCTTCGGGATTGTTCCAGACGAACAGCAGGTTGTTTTCCTCGCAGGTCAACCAGCTGCGGGTCTTGGCCTTGGGCGGGATGCGCTTGCAGTAGGGGATCTCCACGCATTTGCCGCCGGTGTCGTACTTCCAGTGATGGAACGGGCACACCAGTTTGTCGTTCTCGACGGTACCCTGGGACAGGTCGGCCCCCATGTGCGGGCAATAGGCATCCAGAATGCTGATGCGGCCCTGGCTGTCGGCGAAGGCCACCAGGCGGGTGCCGAAGATTTCCAGGGTATGGGGCTTGCCATCACGGTAGTCGGCGGCATTGCCCAGGCAGTGCCAGCCGCGCGCGTAACGGTGGCTACGCTGGGCGTTCTCGATGTTGATTTCAGCGAGTTTGGTCATTGTTGTTCCTCGATTGCAGACTTCGGGACAGGCAAAGTCCCCAAGAAATACAGGGTGATCCCATGGCGAACATCATTGAGTAGCCGCGCCAGGAGGTCATCGTTCAGTTGGACTAGATCAAACGCGACCCAATCTCAATCGGTGCCCCTGTTTCCAAGGGCACCGCGCTTGACGATTACTGGCCGAAGCGGCGAGCGGCCTCCGGGCCGAAGTCCCGGGGGCTGAAACCGGTTTTGTTCAACAGGTAGCCGTTGCGCTGTTCGTTGATCAGGTTGAACGCCAGGTAGCTGCCGGCATTGAGGTCGTAGTACAGGCCCACGCCCGCTTGCGGCCGCTGGCTTTCGTAGGCGTAGAAATAGTTGACCATCGAGGTGCGCCACAGCTCGCCACGGTTGTCGTAGTTGTCGGCGAGCATCGGGAACCAGGTGTCTTCGTCGATGTACAGCTTGCGTTTGCCATACAGATGGCGGAAGCCCGGCTTGAGCGTGCCTTCCAGCTCCCAGACCCGATGGCGCTCAAAACGCATGGCATCCGGGTTGATGTGGCCAGGGGTCAGCAAGTCGGCGTACTTGAGGTTGGCGGCATGCAGGCGGTAGGTGTTGTAGGGAATGAACATCTCGCGCTTGCCGACGATCTTCCAGTCATAACGTTGCCCCGAACCGTTGAACAGGCGCACCTCGTCGACGGTAATGGAACCACCGCTGCCCGGGAACGACATGTCGAAGCCATACCCCGGCGACTGACGCACGCGCCGCGTACCCGGATCGTAGCGCCAGGCCTGGCGCGGTTCAGTCTTGTCGTTCCAGAATTCGGTACCGGTGTTGATCTCACCCTTGTCCCGTTGTGGCAACAGGGTTTCATTGAGATAAAACGACGAGTTGCCTGTGGTATCGCCAATCTTGTCCGGTTCGAGCCCGGGCGCCAGGTTGCGTGAATGCACGCGGCCCCAGTTGATATTGCCGTCCTTGAGCACGTAGGCGTTGTCGGAGACGTACTCCTCGGTCCAGGCCCGCAAGGTAAAGGTCGAGGCATTCTTCAACAATTCCAGGCCGCTACGCGGCACCGGGAAAGCGGTGCCGCCGGTCTTGCCGACCACCCCTTCGCCGTCATCGACCAGCCGCGCCACCTTGGCGTTCTCTTTAGTGGCCTGGCAGACCGCGTCGTTGAAGCGAAAATCCCGGCGCGTGGGGTAAACCGGTATTTTGTAGGTGCCCGGGTACAGTTTGAACAGGGCTTTCTGCCCATCGGACAAGTAGTCATTGTATTGGGCGATGTTCTGCGCGGTAATCACGAACAGCGGTTTGTCATCCGGGTAAGGGTCTACCGGGTGGTTGCCGGTGCCCTTGAAATCGACGTGGGGTGGAACGCCCAGCCACTTGCCGCTGAACGGCGGAATGCTGCCGTCGGCATTACCGGCCTTTTCCGCGCCCAGGCACGTCAAGTCCTTGCCCAGGCGCTCGATGTCCTCTGGCGCGGCATGCACCGTGCCGATGGCACAGCATCCCAACAACAACGCCAAGGCCCAGCTTGGGGACTGATTACTGCCGTTCATTTTTATTCTCCTTATTCACGTTCGCAACGGTTGCCCAGTATCGACAGGCGAGGAACCCGGCAGCATCGTCCGCACGGACTAACGCGTTTTGGCACTGGCCGGGTTCACCGCCGGCTGCGGTGCCCCCAGGGCCACAACGCTGTTGAGCATGATCCGCACCAGCTCGGTCTGGCGCCGCACGCCGGTCTTGGAGAAGATCGAGCGCAGGTGGGCACGCGCGGTATTGCGACGGATATTGAGGATTTCCGAGGCTTCCTCCAGCGACAGGCCGTTGGCCAGTTCCAGGGCCAGCGTGGTTTCTGCCGGGGTCAGGTTGTACAGTTGCGAAGTCAGCACCGTGCTCACCAGCGACTTGCTTACCGCATCACGCACATACACCACCACCGTGGGCTTGCCGTTGCCTTCGAGCAATTCCTGGGACGGAATCAACTCCACCACCACGCCCAGGCTGACCTGTCCCGAGGGGCGGGATATCGACGTCGCCTCCGCCACCTGAACCCCCTTGCCCACGCCCTGCCTGGCACGTTGGAAGGCGTTGCGAACCAGGCGCGCCAACTCCCGATTATCACTGGGGTAGGTCGCTTCCAGCCGACCGCCCACCACCTTGAGGCCGTCCTGGCTGTCGAGAATCTCCCTGGCCACTGGGTTGAGTTGCAGCACACTGCCGTTTTCATCGAGCACGAAGGTTGCCACCGCCAGGCGGCTGATCGTCTGCGAATACAGGCTGCCCAGGGACTCGCTGCGATCGAGCAGCGAATGCATGTGCAGGGCCCGGCGCAAATGCGGCAACAACATGGCGCACAGGGCCCGTTCAAGGGTGCTGAAAGCCGGGTGCCCCTGGGGTCGATTGATCCGCAACCGCACCGTGCCGCCATCCGGCATGCGGATATCGGCACCCAGCATGTGATAGCAATCGTGGGGTTGGCAAAACAACAGGTAGAACGCCGAACTGGACCATTCGGCATCGCTCATCAGCTCATCGACGGTGAACACCGTATCGGTAGGCAGGCCGTCGAACAGGGTAGATTTGGCGTAGTAGGCATAATGGTTGATACCGCCCTCCCCGAGTTCGACATCGCCCGCCACCACCATGGGCGACAACAGCGGCTCATCCTGGACCCGCAAAATCAAGGTCACGAAATTGGCCTTGAACAAGGTTCTCAGCTCGCGCAAAGAATCGTTCAGGCAGCGGGTGTCCATCGCCGAATCGTAGATGTTGCCAATAATCCGTTCGTACTCGGCCAAGTCCAGGCCCATTTGCGCCAGGACCTGTGCATTGGGCACACAACTTTGCATAACCATTCCCCAGCAGAGGGCCCGACTGACGGACCCCCATGGATTTAATCGACCGAACGTCGGTGTCCCGCTGGCCTCATGGCAGCTCGAACAGGCCGGCGGCGCCCATGCCACCACCGATGCACATGGCAATCACCACATACCGCACACCGCGGCGCCGTCCTTCGAGCAGCGCGTGGCCGACCATCCGCGCACCGGACATGCCAAACGGGTGACCAATGGCAATCGCCCCGCCGTTGACGTTCAGGCGCTCCGCCGGGATCTGCAGCGCATCGCGGCAATGCAGCACCTGGCTGGCAAAAGCCTCGTTGATCTCCCACAGGCCGATGTCCTTCACGCTCAGGCCAAAGCGCTTGAGCAGCTTGGGAATGGCGATCACCGGGCCGATGCCCATTTCCTCCGGCGCACAACCACCCACGGCAATGCCGCGGTAGATGCCCAGTGGCGTCAACCCGCGGCGCTTGGCTTCGGCCCGGCTCATCAACAGGCTGGCGGCGGCACCGTCGGAGAATTGCGAGGCGTTGCCCGCCGTGACGAACTCGCCCTGCTCGATCCAGCTGCCGTCCTTCCACACCGGTTTCAATGCCGCCAGGTCTTCCAGGCGCGTATTGGGACGGTTGCACTCGTCCTTGACCACCTGCACACGCTCATGGCCATTGGGCTGGCCATCGGCGAACAGTAATTTATCCACGCTCAGGCCGACGATCTCATCGTCGAACAAGCCGTCTCGCTGCGCGGCGGCGGTGCGCAGCTGGCTCAGCAGCGAATACTCATCCTGGGCGGCGCGGCTGATGCCATAGCGGCGCGACACGATCTCGGCGGTCTCGATCATCGGGATATAGGCGCTGGGCATCACCTGCAGCACCGCTTCGGATCGGGCGCGATAAGCGTTCTTGTGTTTGGTCTGGGTCAGCGACAGGGACTCCACGCCGCCGCCGATGGCGATGCTCATCTCGCCGGTCATGATGCCCTTGGCGGCCATGCCGATGCTCATCAGGCCCGAGGCGCACATGCGGTCCACGGCCATGCCCGGCACGCTGTCCGGCAAACCGCCGGTGTAGGCGCAGAGCCGACCGATGTTGAAGCCCTGGGTGCCCTGCTGCACCGACGCGCCCATGATCACATCCTCTACATCGGCAGGCTCGATGCCAGCGCGTTCGACCACCGCGCGCACCACATGGCCGCCCAGCAACGGGGCCTCGGTATCGTTGAACGATCCGCGAAACGACTTGGCCAGCGCGGTACGGGCGGTGGCGACGATGACGACTTCATTCAGGTCCATGGGTACTCACTCGCAAATGGGGTTGAAGGTGTAGCGGCTGATGGTGTCGATCACGCAGCCGGGACGGGCCTGGTCTTCGACTTCAACGGTGATGCGCACCGTCAGTTGCACGGCATCGCCCAGTGGTTCGGCGCGGAGGATCTGGCCGCTGCCGCGCACCCGCGAGTCGACCTTGACCGGCGCCGGGAAGCGCACCCGGTCGCTGCCGTAGTTGACCCCCATCGCCATGTTTTCAATGATCAGCAACTGCGGCATGAACAGGTTGGCCAGCGATTGGGTCAGGTAGCCGTGGGCAATGCAGGCACCAAACGGGCCACTGGCGGCGCGTACCGGGTCCACGTGAATCCACTGGTGATCGCTGGTGGCTTCGGCGAACAGATCGATACGCTGCTGGCTGATGGTCAGCCATTCGGTGTGGCCCAGGTCCAGGCCCTCGGCCGCAAGCAACGCCTGGGCACTGCTGAAAACGTGACTCATGCGCCCACCCTCAAGCTTGTTGTGAACTGACGGACAACACTTCGCCCACCATGTAGGAGGCATAGTCGCTGGCCAGGAACATCATCACGTTGGCCACCTCCCAGACTTCGGCGGCGCGCCCGAACGCCTCGCGCCCGGCCAGGCTGGCGAGCAACTCTTCGCTGGAGGCTTTCTTGAGAAAATCGTGCAAGGCAATCGATGGCGACACCGCGTTGATGCGCACGCCGAACTCGGCGGCTTCCAGGGCGCTGCAGCGAGTCAGGGCCATTACACCGGCCTTGGCAGCGGCGTAATGGGCCTGTTCCTTCTGTGCCCGCCAGCCGAGCACCGAGGCGTTGTTGACGATGGCCCCGGCGCCACGGCGTTGCATGTGGGGCAACATCGCCCGGGTCATGCGGAAGGTGCCAGTCAAGGTCACGTCCAGCACCCGCAACCATTCTTCGTCGCTCATCTCCACCACGCGTTTCTGACCACCCAGGCCCGCGTTGTTGATCAGCACATCGACCCCGCCCAGCGCCTCCTCGGCCGCGGCCACCAGGGCCTGGACTTCGTCTTCGACGGTGACATTGCACAGCTGGCCATAAATCGCCTGCAGGCCAGTCTCGGCCTTGAGCCGCTCCACCGCTTCCTCCAGGCGCCGCGGATGCACATCGGAAATCATCAACGCCCGACAACCTTCCTCTGCACTGCGCCGGGCCGCCGAATAACCGATACCGGCACCCGCTGCAGCGGTGATCAGCACCGACTTGCCGACCAGCAATTGATGACCGGGAACATAAGGGGGGGCTTGTTTCACAGCGTCTACCTCCGAAGAAATCAATACGCTGCAGTTGTACGCAAGGGGTTGCGTGGGCACATCGTCAAAATGGGGTAGAAAGGCCGCGACGCAATCCCTTTGCAGGAGCGAGCCTGCTCGCGCCTACAGAAATTGCGATCGTTCCCACGCTCTGCGTGGGAATGCATCCTGTGACGCTCCGCGTCACCATTGCGCAGGGCTCATGTCATGCGCCGTCTGCGGAACGCGGAGCGTCCCTGGCGGCATTCCCACGCAGAGCGTGGGAACGATCACATCACCCCGTACCCCTCGGCACTGTCACGTCCAAATATGCCCCTCAGCTCCCCCAGACTTTCTGCGCCTTCGGCGCTTCGGCGAGGATTGCATCCACCGCCGCGCCGATTTCTTCGACTTTCCACAACGCGCCCTTGTCGCAGGTAACGCCCGTGCGCCAGCCATCGCCCAGGGAGATGCGACCGCCCTGGCTTTCGAAGACCTGGCCGGTGACGTGGGCCGACGCCGCGCTGCCCAGCCAGACCACCAGGGGCGCGACGTTTTCCGCGGCCCAGCCATCGAAGCTGCCGTCCTCGGGTTTCTTCACCACGTCGGGCATGGCGCTTTCGGTCATTGAGGTACGCGCTGCCGGCGCCAGCGCGTTGGCGGTGACGCCATAGCGCGCCAGTTCCGCCGCCTGCACCAGGGTCAGCGAGGCGATTCCGCCCTTGGCCGCCGAATAGTTGGACTGCCCCACCGAGCCCTGCAACCCGGCGCCGGAGCTGGTATTGATGATTCGCGCGTCCACCGGCGTGCCGGCCTTGGCCAGGTCACGCCAGCGGCGGCCGAGGATGTTGGCCAGGCAGTAATGACCCTTGAGGTGGACGCGCATGACCATGTCCCAGTCTTCTTCACTGAGGCTGATGAACATGCGGTCGCGCAACACGCCGGCGTTGTTGATCAGCACATGCACTTCACCGAACGCCGCCAATGCCGCATCGACGATGCGTTGCGCGGTGGCCAGGGTGGTGATGTCGTCGCTGTTGGCAATGGCCTGGCCACCGTTGGCGCGAATCTCCCCCGCTACATCTTCTGCGGCCTCGGCGCGAATATCGTTGACCACCACATTGGCCCCTTGCGCGGCGAACGCCAGCGCGTAGGCGCGACCGAGGCCACCGCCGGCCCCGGTGATGATTACGGTGCGGTCTGCACACATCGTCATGTTTGACTCCTCGAAATATTGGATGACCGCGCGCCCGAAGCGGCGGCCCATATGAAAAACTACAGGCGTTCGATAATGGTCACGTTGGCCTGGCCGCCGCCTTCACACATGGTTTGCAGGCCGTAGCGACCGCCGCTGCATTCCAGTTCGTTGAGCAGCGTGGTCATCAAGCGCGCGCCGGTGGCGCCCAGCGGATGTCCGAGGGCAATCGCGCCGCCGTTGACGTTGGTGCGCGCCGGGTCGTAATCGAGCTCCTTGGCCCAGGCCATGACCACCGAGGCGAAGGCTTCGTTGATCTCGACCCGATCAATGTCGCCCATGCTCAGGCCACTTTTGGCCAAAGCCCGGCGGGTGGCGGCGATCGGTGCGGTGAGGTGCCAGATCGGATCGTCACCGAGCACCGTCAGGTGATGAATCCGCGCCCGAGGCGTCAGGTCGTAGCGCTTGAGCGCAGCCTCGGACACCACCAGCAGTGCCGCCGAGGCGTCACAGGTCTGGCTGGACACGGCGGCGGTGATCGACGGAAACTGCGGGTCCACCGGTTGCAACTCGGCCATCTTCGCCAGGCTGCTGTGGCGCGGTGTTTCATCCACCGCCAGGCCTTGGCAGCTGACGATTTCCCGGGCGAATCGGCCACTGGCGATGGCCGCCAGGGCGCGTTCGTGGCTCTGCAGGGCAAAGGCTTCCATCTGCTCGCGGCTGATCTGCCAGTGATCGGCGATCCGTTGTGCGGCGTAGAACTGGTTGACAGGCTGCTGGCCAAACCGCGCACGCCAGCCAACGCTGCCCGAGAACGGATCGGCAAAGCCCAGGGGCTGGCCGGCCAGCATCGCCGAAGAAATCGGGATCTGGGTCATGGTCTGTACCCCGCCCACGGCGACCACATCCTGGGTGCCGCTCATGACCGCCTGCGCGGCGAAGTGCAACGCCTGTTGCGACGAACCACACTGACGATCCACGGTGGTGCCGGGCACCGTCAGCGGCAGGCCGGCGGCCAGCCAGCTGGTGCGGGCGATGTCGCCGGCCTGGGAACCGATGGTGTCGACGCAACCGAATATCACGTCGTCGTAGTCTTCGGCGGGGATCACGTTGCGCGCCACTAGCGCCTTGAGCACATGGGCGCCCAGGTCAATGGCGTGGATCTCGCTCAATGAGCCCTTGCGTTTGCCGGTGGGGCTGCGCAGTGCATCAACAATGTAGGCCTGTGCCATGACTCATTCCTCGAAAGTATGCCCCGGCCCCAGGCCGGTGGCGTCGGCGAACAGGTAGTCGCTGACACGGGTTTTGTGAAAGCCGCGGTCGCCCCAGGACGCATCGAGGGCCCAGGCGCGTTTCATGAACATCTGCAAATCCACCTCCCAGGTGTACCCCATCGCACCATGCACCTGGATACCCTTGCGCGCGGCGAGCCAGCTCGCTTCGTTGGCCGCCAGGCGCGCTTGCGAGACCCAGGCGCCCGCGTTGACGTCACCCCGCGCCAAGGCATGGGCCGCGCGGTACAGCACGGGCTTGGCCTGTTCGATGTAGCGGGCGACATCGGCCAGGTGATGCTTGACCGCCTGGAAGCTGCCGATCGGCTTGCCGAACTGCTTGCGCTGGGCTACGTAGTCCACCGACAGGTCGAGCATGCGCTGCGCCAGCCCCAGCAGTTGCCCGGCCACCGACAGCGCGCCACGGTCCAGCAGGCGCGCCTGCAAGGTCCGTCCCTGCTCGCCACTGGCCACGCAAGTGGTCGGCGACGGGGCCCAGGTCACCCGCCCAAGGCGTCGCGAAGCATCGATACTCGGCTGGTTTTCCACCTCGACCTCGGAGCGCGGCACCACATGGATGTCGTCGCCATCGGTGAGGATCAGCACTTCGGCCAGTTGCGCATCACTGACCAGGGCATTGACCGGATGACTGATCGCCAGGCGCAAGCTGCCATCGGCAATGCGCGGCAACAGGTCGGCGCGGGCCGGATGCTGCGCCGGCAGAGCGGCGAGCAAGCCGCTGGCGACATAGGCGGTGTCGGCCAATGAGTCGGGAATGGCGTAGTAACCAAGCTCTTGGGTCATCAGGGCCCAGGTCACGTCGTCCATGCCCAGGCCGCCTTCGGCCTCGGGCACCGACAAGGCGGTCAGGCCCTGGCCGGCGATCTTGTTGCGCAGGTCGCGGGAGCGCCCGGCATCGGTCTCCCAGATTTCCCGGAGCATTTCCGGGGCGGCTTCGGTCATCAGGAAACGACTGATGGCTTCGTGGAACGCCAGCTGGTCATCGTTGAAAGTGAAGTCCATGGCGGTTCCTTATTTCGGCAAGCCGAGCATGCGCTCGGCAATGATGTTGCGCTGGATTTCGTTGGTGCCGGCATAGATCGGCCCGGACTGGGCAAACAGGAAGCCCTCCAGCCAGCCCGCCGCATCGCCCGCCTGCGCGCCTTTTGCAACCAGCTCGCCGCGCGTACCGAGAATGCGCATGGCGGTCTCGTGCATCTTCAGGTCCAGTTCCGACCAGATGATCTTGTTGATGCTCGATTCGGCGCCGATCTGCTCGCCACGGCTCAAGCGTCCCACGGTGTGGTAGGCCGACAACGCATAGGCCTCGGCACCCATCCAGGTCTCCAGCACGGCGTCACGCAGGCCCGGATCGCGGTCGGCGCTGGCGCGGTTGGCCTTGTACAGCTCGACCAGCTTGCGTGCCGTGGCCTGGAAGCGCGCCGGTGAACGCAGCAGCAGGCCACGCTCGAAACCGGCGGTGGCCATCGCCACGTGCCAGCCCTGCCCCTCGGCGCCGATGCGGTTGGCCACAGGCACCCGCACGTCGTCAAAAAACACCTCGGCGAAAGCGTCCTTGCCGTTGAGCGCCTTGATCGGGCGAATGCTCACCCCCGGCGTATCGAGCGGCACCATGATGAAGGACAGGCCGTGGTGACGGGCCGACCCCGGCTCGCTGCGGAACAAGCCGAACAGCCAGTCGGCATAGATCGCCCGGGTCGACCAGGTTTTCTGCCCGTTGATCACGTAATGGTCGCCGTCGAGCAGCGCCTTGCTGGTGATCGCCGCCATGTCAGAGCCGGCGTTGGGCTCCGACCAGCCTTGCGCCCACATGTCCAGGCTGGCCGCCATGCGCGGCAGGAAGCGCTGCTTCTGCTCCGGGGTGCCGAACTCCATCAGGGTCGGCCCCAACAGCAACTGGCCGTTCTGGTTGACGCGCATCGGCGCGCCGGCGCCGTAATACTCTTCTTCGAAAATCAGCCACTCGATCAGGTCGCTGCCGCGGCCGCCCAGTTCGGCCGGCCACATCACCATCGACCAGCGGCTTTCGAACAGCTTGGCCTCCCAGGCGCGGTGCTGCTCGAAGCCTTCGCGGGTGTCGTAGCTGGCCAAGGGTTCACGGGGCACATTGGCCGCCAACCAGGCCCGTACTTCGGCGCGGAAGGCGTTTTGCTTGGAGGTATAAGTCAGGTCCATGGCGTTATCTCAGAACTTGGCGTCGCGTTTTTCGACGAAGGCCCGCCGCGTTTCCGCGGAGTCCGGGCTGCTGTAGGCCTGCATGGTGAAGCCCTGTTCCCAGCGGTATTTATCTTCCAGGTTGCCGTCTTCGATACCGTTCAAGGCTTCCTTGGCAATGCGGATCATGCCCGGGCTCTTCTCGGCGATTTTCGCCGCGATGCCCAAGGCGGTTTCGCGCAACTGGTCCTTGCTGACAATGCGTTCGATAAAGCCGTACTGCAGGGCTTCAGGGGCGCCGATGCTGTCGCCGGTAAAGAACAGGTAGCGGACTTTTTGCACCGGGAACAGCCGTTGCAAGTGCGCACCGCCGCCCATGGCGCCACGGTCGACTTCGGGCAGGGCGAAGGTCGCGCATTCGGAGGCGACGACGATGTCCGCCGCCCCGGTGATGCCGATACCACCGCCCAGGACAAAGCCATGGACCGCGACAATCACCGGCACCGGGTTGCGGTGCACGGCCTTGAAGGTGGCGTAGTTACCGGCGTTGACCTCGACGATCCGCTCCGGATGCTTGTCCAGTTCCTTGATGTCGACACCGGCGCAAAAGCCGCGGCCTTCGGCGCGGATCACGATCACCCGCACCTCGGGATTGGCCCCGAGCGTTTCGATCTGTCGCGCCAGGGCATGCCATTCCTGGCTGTCGAGTGCGTTGACCGGTGGCTTGGCGATCACCAGTTCAGCGATCCCCTGATTGAGTTGTGTGGTAAATGCCTGGTTCACAGGGGTTCTCCGATACTGGCGGGTTGATTCAAGGCGTGTGTCTGGCTGCGCTCCAGGAGCGCATCCAGGCAGTGCTGGGCCTCGCTGGCGATACCTTCGATGACTTCGCGGCAACTGAGCAATTCGCCAATGGCTGCGGCGACCTGGCCGCTGGGCAGGATGCCCTCGTCCGGAGCGCCATCGACCATCGAGCGCTGCAACAGCACCGGCTGGTTGGCGGCCATCACCACCTGCGACAGTTGCGAGGGGTCTTCACGCAATGCGCGGATGAAGACTGCAGCCATGTGCCCCAGGCTCATGCCGGTCTGCTGCTTCCATTGCCACGCGCTGCCCAGGGCAATGCGCAGGCGACCGAAGGGGCCCGCCTGCTCCAGGTGATTGATGAAGCGGTTTTCGATCATCCGGTGGCGCATGCCATCCACCGCTGTGGTCACGCGCACCAACTGCGGATCGTTGACCTTCAGGTAGCGTTCGAGGGTCGCGGCCGGTGTCGGCGATTCACGGGTCATGAGGAACCGCGTGCCCATGGCGATGCCGGCGCCACCGGCTGCGAGCACCGAGGCCAGGCCACGGCCGGTGGCGAATCCTCCGGCCGCAATCACCGGTACCTTGACCGCCGCCAGCACCTGGGGCAGCAGGATCGAACTCGGTACGCCGCCAGTATGGCCGCCGCCCTCACCGCCCTGGATGGTGATCATGTCGGCGCCCAGTTCCACGGCCTTGAGCGCATGCTTGAGGGCGCCGACGGTGGGAATGCACAGCACCTTGGCCGCCTTGAAGCGGGCGATGGTCTGTTTGTCCGGACCGCGCCCGTAGCTCACGGCGCGCAGGCGGTACTTGATCGCCAGGTCGACGCACTGCACGGCGTTGTCCTGGAACATATGGAAATTGAGCCCGAAGTTGCTGGCGCCAGTGGCGTCGATCACCTTGCGGATTTCGCCTTCCAGTTCGTCTGCCGCGATGGTCGCGCCAGCCAGGAAACCGAAGCCCCCGGCCTGGGTCGTGGCGATCACCAGGTTGGCGTCGGCGACCCAGCCCATGGCGGTCTGCACAATCGGGTAGCGGCAACCGAGGGCTTCGGTCAGTGGCGTCTCCAGCCAGCGGTTCATTGGCTTTTGTCCTCGGCCTGCTTATTGGCCCGGGCCATGCCCTTGGCGTCGAAGCCGCCCAGTTTGTCACCGGACAACAGCTCGTTATGGGCATGGGCAAAGTGATGCCAGGCGAACACGGCATCCATCGCCGTGCGTTTGCCTTGCAGGTCTTCGACGTGGTTGATCGCCTGCTTGGTCAGGGCCAGGCCCATGCGCGGCTGACGGGCAATGCCGGCGGCCAGTGCATAGGTGGCCTGCTCCAGCTCATCACGGCTGACCAGGCGGTTGACCATGCCCACCTGCCAGGCCCGGTTGGCACTCATGCGGTCGCCGGTGAAGAGGAATTCCTTGGCGATCCGCGGGTTCATTTCGTAGGGATGGGCGAAATACTCAACCCCCGGGATGCCCATGCGCACCACCGGGTCCTGGAAGAACGCGTCGTCGCTGGCAACGATCAGGTCGCACACCCAGGCCAGCATCAGCCCGCCCGCCACGCACGCGCCATGGACCATGGCGATGGTCGGCTTGGGCAGTTCGCGCCAGCGCCGGCACATGCCCAGGTACACTTCCTGCTCACGGGCATACAGTTGCTCGCCACCGGGCTTGTTGGTGTGGTCCCACCACAGGTGCGCGCGCTCGAACGGCTTGTCGATATCGCGCCCGGGGGTGCCGATATCGTGGCCCGCCGAGAAGTGCTTGCCGTTGCCCCTGAGGACGATGACCTTGACGCTGTCATCGTTCACCGCCTGGCGGAAAAAGCCGTCCAGGGCGTAGGTCATCTGCGAGTTTTGCGCGTTGTTGAAGGTCGGTCGGTTCAACGTCAGCGTGGCAATACCTTCGGCCACGCTGTACAGCACCGGGGTGTCCGTCTCGTAGACGGCGTTGTCCTGGCGGACGATGAATTCACTGTCGCTGCTGTGCATGCTCGCCTCCTTGTCTCAGGCCGTACGGATGCCGGGCGGGTTGCCCTTTATCGCCGTGGCGCGGTATTCGTGGGGATCGAGTCGGCGGATCAGCGCTAACTGCTCAGGGGTCGGATGCGCGGTTTCGTGCAACTGCGCCGACTTGAGCAACGGAAAGCCGGTGTTGTCCTGGACCTGTTCGAAACTTACGCCGGGATGCAGCGAACGCACCTGCACTGCCCGGTCCGGGCCGTTGAAGTCGAGGACGCACAGGTCGCTGACCACGCAATGGATGTCCATCAGGTCGCGACGCGTACCTTCGGGCCAGCGCTCGGCCTTGAAGCCGACACCGGAAACCATGTCCACTTCGCCGCTGACGAACACCCGACTGTTATGGCTGGGCACGAAGAACGAGTTGAGGTGGTTGATGCTGTTGCCCGGCAAGCCACGTACGCCGAGGATCGCCGTTTTGGGCTTTTGATAATCGCCAACGCAGGACAGGTTGGTCTGGCCCCAGCGGTCGATCTGGGTTGGCCCGATCATCGCGTGGCGGCGTCCGCCCCACACGCATTCGAACACTCGCTCGAACGACATGTAGCCCGAGTAACGCGGTACGTAGTCGCCACGCGGGCCCAGCGGGATCGGCTCTTCGACCAGGAACGCCTCGCTGTCGGTCATCAACAGTTCCGGGCTGTGGGTCAGTTTGGCCAGGCTGGCGCCCAGGCGCGGGATCACGCCCAGGCCCGAGGCAATCACCTCGCCATTGCCGCGCCAGGCTTCGCTGGCAGCGACGATCATCAGTTCAGCCAGGGTGAAATCACAGGTTGCAGACATGGTCGATAATCCTCAGAACACGGGAAGGGGCAAGGCGCCCATGGAGTCGGCACCGCCGTTCTGTGCCTGATAGGCCTGCTCGCCACCGGCGATGTAGGTCTGCACATAGTCCTGCCAGCCGTTCTCCGCCTGGCTGCTGGCGACATAGCCCTTGAGATGCTTCATGTCCCAGCCGTAGTCGGGGGCGCAGAGTGTCGGGTGCGCACCCAGGGGTGCATGCACCACACCGCTCACCAGATAGCGCTCGAAGGTATTGAAGCGGGCCTGCTCGGCGCTCAGTGCCAGGCGATCTTCCAGGCGCTCGCACGAGACAAAGCACTGGTTGGCGGCGCGGGCGAACAGGTGATCGAAATACGGGTCCGGCCCGGTCACCAGGCAGTTGCCCAGGCGATCGGCGACGTTGACGTGCAGGAATGCCACGTCGAGGTTGAGCGCCGGCATCGCCAGCAGCATCTCGCCATCGGCATAGGGCGACTGGATGGTCTTGAGCTGCGGGTTCAGGCGCGTCACATCGGTGGCCAGGCCGCAACGGGTCGGCAGGAACGGCAAGCGCATGCCGGCGGCACGCAGGCCCCACTGGAACATGCCTTCGTCCAGCTCCATCAACTCCAGCTCGCCGGCTTCGCGGGCCTTGCGGTAGTAGGGTTCCAACGGAATGGCATCGAGGGTGGCGAAGCCGAATATCAGCTTCTTGACCTTGCCGGCGGCGCACAGCATGCCCACTTCCGGACCGCCGTAGGCGACCACGGTCAGGTCTTTCACCTCTGAACGCAGGATCTCGCGCACGATGGCCATCGGCTTGCGCCGCGGGCCCCAGCCGCCGAAACCGATGGTCATGCCATCGCGCAATTGAGCGACCGCATCGGCCGCTGTCAGTTGTTTGTTCATCATGACAATTCCTTAGTGTTGGCCGACCGAAAAGTCGTGCCCCCAAATGCTCACGCGGGTGAACTCGAACGCCGAGTGCTCGGCCCAATCGACTTGCAACCCGCCAAAGCCGTACTCCAGATCGAAGCCGGACGGTGTCTTCATGTAGAAACTGGTCATGCGGTCATTGAGGTGCTGGCCGAGGGTGGCCGACAGGGCTACCTCATGGGCGCGCAGACGGTCGTGGGCACGGCCGACTTCGGTCATCGAATCGACCTCGACCATCACGTGCACGCAACCTGACGGCACCGGGTACTCGGCCAGTGCCAGGCTGTGGTGGCGAGCGTTCTGGCAATGCAGGAAGTGAATGCGGATCGGCGCCACGGACGGGTCTGGACGGAAGTTGAAAATGTCCGACAGTTCAAAGCCCAGCACATCCTTGGCGAACGCCAGGGTGGCGTCGAAGTTCGGTGCCGGCAGCACCGTGTGACCCAAGCCCATGTCACCGGTGATGAAACGCGGCACACCCTGGGGCGAGACAAATGGCAGGCAATCTGAGCGATGGCCCCAACTCAGTTCATGGCAGTTGCCCGACGGGTCTGTGAGCTTGACCAGCGCCTGTACGCCGCGCTGCTCGATCTCGGCGGCGGAGCCCGGCTGCCATTCGATACCGGCTGCACTCAGGTGCTCGAGGGCGGCCTTGAATGCCATCTCGTTGGCCAACTCCCAGCCAGAGGCCAAATAACGCGCTTCAGCGCCTTCGACGATCAGCATGCGAAACGGACGCTCGTCCATTTTCACGTACAGGCCACCGCCTGGCGCCGGGTTCACCTGCATGCCCAGCACGTCTTCGGCGTAACGCTGCCAATGACTGAGGTTTTCGATCTGCGAGACGAAATAGCTCAAACCGCGAATGTCGATCATGCCTGGGTCCTCGTTGGCTGAAAGGGTTTCGTGGGGAGCATTGTGCAAAGCAGTGCGCGTGGCTTCATCGTCCGTTGAGACTAAGCACGGGCGGGTCTTGGGCTCTTCGTGGGAGCGGGCTTGCTCGCGAAGGCCTTGTGTCAGGCGATTGGAATTTTGATGGTGTACAGGGTGTACATATCCATTGCTGCGGTAACGGCGTCTTATGGTTTCGCTCTTACAGCGACTCCCTTTTTCAAACGCCAAAAAGGAAGCAAAAGGCTTTGCCCCACCACTTGGTGCCTCGCTAGGGCTCGGCATGCCCTCTCTCCGGCATTGCTCCGTGGGTCGCCGCGATGGGCCGTCCCTGGCCCAGCGCGGCTAAACCGGCGTCCTGCCGGTTTACCCACTGCGCAATGCCTGCGTTCGGCCAGCGTGGTTAACGGGGCGCCCCAGATCAAAAACAAAAGCGAGGCGGCCTTAAAGCCGACCTGACTTTTCCGGTTACCCCCGACCTGATGATCGTTCCCACGCGCAGCAAAGGAATGCATCCTGTGACGCTCCGCGTCACCGTTGCGCACGGCTCATGTCATGCATCGTCAGCGGAACGCGGAGCATCCCTGGCGGCATTTCTTTGCTGCGCGTGGGAACGATCACAAGCGCACGCTTCGACAAACAGGTCGGCTGTCAGGCCGCCTTGCTTTGGCTGTTGCTTTTGATTTTCTTGCCCCCTCACGCCCTGAGCCTGTCCGTCAACCTGTGACGACCTCCATCGGCGCTTCTACCAACGTCGATCCACGCCGCGTCAAAGCCTGCAAGTAAGCCTTTTCGTCATAGAAGGTGCTGGT